>JACCVQ010000019.1 GCA_013698095.1 Chloroflexota bacterium | reverse complement strand
CGAGCTGGCAGTACTTGGGGTCGATCTCCATCCCGAGGCAGCGCCGGCCCAGGGTTTCGGCTGCCACGAGGGTCGTGCCCGAGCCCAAGAAGGCGTCGTAGACGGCCTCGCCCGCCTCGAGGTGGTTACGGATCGGTATCTCGGAGAGAACCACCGGCTTCTGCGCCGGGTGGTCGAACTTCTCCTCGCTCGAGCCGCCCATGATCATCTTCGGGCTGGGCGCTCGCCAGACCGTGCTCTGGTCGCGGTCGCCATGGAACAGGTTGGGGATGCCCGGCTTGCGCACGACCCAGCAGGGCTCGTGGCCCCAGTGATACCAGCCCCGGCTCATCGCGAAGAGTCCCTTGTCCCAGATCACCTGCGACGCGATCTCGAAGCCGATCCGCTGGAGGCCGACGGCGACTTCGGCGGCGTGCACGCCGGCGTGCCAGACGTAGCCAACCTCCAGGCTCGGGACGAGGGCGTAGGCGTCCGACCAATCGACTCGGGTGTCACCAGAGAGGGTCGTGTTCTGGTGACCCTTGATGCGCATGTACGGCTTCTCGGCCGGGCCGAGCGCGATGTACAGATGATCTCGCCAGGTATGGTCGAGGCTGACGCCGTAGGGCGGATCCGTCGCGAGGAGCCGGGGGGTCGCGCCGCCGAGCAGACGGGCCACGTCGTCGGCGTTTGTGGCATCGCCGTACAGCAGCCGGTGGTCGCCGAGCACCCACAGCTCGCCTGGCTCGACGTACGACTCCTCGGATGGCTCCGGTACGTCGTCGGGGTCGGTGAGGCCAGGCTTGCGGGCACCCAGATCGCCCAGCAACCGCAGGAGGCCGGCGTCGTCGACCGTCACCTCGGCCAGCAGTTCGTTCAGCTTCGCCTCGTCGGCCGTCGCCATGGCGCCGATCGGATCGAGCGTCGCCAGGACGAGGGCCTCCTCCTCGGGCGAGAGGTCGACGAACAGCACGGGCACGGAGGGCTCGTTCCGGCTAAGCGCCAACGCCACGCGTGCGTGGCCGTCGACCACGAAGCCGGTCCGCTGATTGACCATGACCTGCTGGACCCAGCCCACCGTGTCAAGCGCGCCGGCCAGCGCCGCCTGCTGGTTGCGCGGATGGAGACGCCAGTTGCCCGGATTGGCGAGGAGCTGGTCGGGCGCCTCTTCGCCGGAGCCGGTGATCCGGTTGCGCCAGGCCACCGCCAGGGGTCGCGCCGCCGCCTTCGTCGTCATCGGGCG
The DNA here is from genome assembly GCA_013698095.1 of Chloroflexota bacterium. Taxonomy (GTDB): domain Bacteria; phylum Chloroflexota; class Limnocylindria; order Limnocylindrales; family CSP1-4; genus CF-46. The sequence continues at coordinate 10,143 of JACCVQ010000019.1, read as the reverse complement.
ACCCCCGATCTTTGGCCTTGCATCGTCGCGCCCTCGGAGTGATGAATGCGCGCCCCAACGCCAGATGGGCATTGGCAAGCGAAAGGACGACCGACATGGCAGATCTCCGTAGGTGCATCGGATCGACCCGGTTCGGCATCGCAACCCACGAGGCGCCAGCCGAGGACTTCCCGGCTCAGCCCTCCCAGAAGGACGGACTGGGCCGGATGTGCAAGACCCACTGGAACCAGTACGCCGCCGGCCTGGCTCGCGACGCGAAGGCCCGCAAGGCCGCCGACGGCGGAACGGCCAGCGAGGAGTCGCCGACCGAGTCGGAGACCGTCCCGGCGCCCGAGCCGATCCGGACCCGGGGCATGCGCGGCAGCAAGGCGGTCGTGCCGGAGGCCGGTTCCCAGGGCGACGCCGGATAGCGCCGCCGCCTCACGTCGACCCTTGGGCCCCGGGTGCCAACCCGGGGCCCTTCCACGTTCGGTCGCGTCGTTGGCCACGCTCGTGGTCATCGGGCCACTCCGGCGCCCTGTGGCGCCCGTGTGCGGACGTGGCCGCGGCTCGCGTCGACAGCGAGGTCCGGGATTTTCGCGAAACTCGGCCGCGTGCACACATATGGGGGGCGCGGTCTTCCGGCGCGGCAGGATCGGCGTGTGGGTACCCCCGGTCGGCCTCAGACGACCCCTTCGTCGAGTTACAGGACCGACAGAGCACGGCGCAGTTGCCGATGTCGAACGGCGCACCGCCAGCGGCGAGCGGCAAGACGTGATCGACCGTCAGGTTGCTGGCCCCATGGCGGTCGCGTTGGTAGCCAGGGCACCAGTTCCCGTGCTCGCCACGCCATGCGCGGAGCACGCGGGCGCTCAGGCGCTGCCATGCCCGTATGGTGTAGAGGGCGTTGTGGCGGCTGCGGTTCGACTGACGGGCGTGCTCGGTGCAGCGACTGCCGTTCCGGCTCGTCAGGACACCGCAGACCGTGCAGAGCCTCATCACTCGCGCCCGTCTGCGCGGAAGTGCACGAGCGCCGCGACGACGCGCCTGACACTGGTGACGCTCGATTCCAGGCTCGCCGACATCGCGATGAGCGTCGTCGAGGCCGACGCTGCCGTCTATTCGCCTGCGGTGCTACGCCTCGGGGGCCAAACACGTACCGCTGCCCAGGTAAGGAATCCCTGCGGTGACGACCAGACCTCGTGCCGCATACTCTCGACACGCCCCCAGAGGACCGCTCTTTGAGTTGCTACTTTGAGATCCCACAGCGCCGCGAGCACTGTTTCAGTCCGCCTTCAAACGGCATTGCAAACGACGATCCCGAGGTGGTCTGAAGCTGAACGAGGAGGCCATTGTGATGGAGGCTCCGTCGCTCCTGGATCGTCCCGACGCTGACGAGGTTGGCGTCGCGACCAGTGGGCAAGTCCGGATCAGTTGGCGACGATATGGAGACGGTCCGCAGACAGTCCTGTTCGTCCCGACATGGAACTTCGTCGATTCCCGCGTCCTTCGCCACCAGGTCGACGGCTTGCGTGATCAGTTCCGAGTGATCACCTATGACGCGCGAGGGTCCGGAGACAGTGACCACCCGGCGTCCGGTTATCGCTTCGATGACCACGCTGCAGACGCGCTGTCGGTTCTCGACGCGACCAACACGCCCGTGGCGTCCGTCGTGGCGGCCTCGCTCGGGACACACGTCGCAGTGCTCCTCGCCGTCACGCACCCGACGCGCGTTGGAGGCCTCGTGCTCGTCGCGCCGCCCATGGATGTACCGGGCGCCGTCGTTGGATGGGCTACGGAGGACGACGAACAATCCCCCGAGCCGAACTGGCGCACCGAATACGATCGCTTCGTGCCTTGGTTCATCTCGAACGTGTTCTCGGAACCCGACTCCGAGCGCACGATCGATGAGGTCGTGGCGATCGCCCTCGAGGGCGATCACGCCATGCTCGTTCAACAGGCGACCGAACTGGACTGGGACGATGCGCCCGGGCGCCTCGGAGCGGTTAGGTGTCCCGCCCTCGTGGTCCACGGAACCGCTGATCGGACGGTCCATCTCGACGCCGTCCGGGCAGTCGCCGCCGCCCTACCGAATGCCAGACTGCGGCTGCTTGACGGCCTCGGCCATCGCCCCGACATCCGGCGCCCGGATATCTTCAATCCGATCGTCGCCGAATTCGTCCGAACCGCCGCAGCCGGTCGGCCCTGACTTCGCCACGCGCTTCTGACGGGTGGGTGGAAGCTGGCTCGCCGAACTCGTGGTGGCATCACGTCCAGGCCGACGGCGGCTCAGACACCTGGGAGCTGGATCAGTCTGTGTCCAGGCTAGGCACGACGAGCCAACCCCCGGCCCGGCCGCGGTAGATCAGCTGCTCGGTGGTAAGCCCGACCGCGCGCGCAGGTCCGCCAGGTGGCGCTTCGCTGTGCTCGGCCGGATACCGACTAGCGCCGCCGCCTCGGAGACAGAACCGCCCGCCGCGACGAAGGCCGCCAGGACGTCGACCTGGCGAGCGGTCGGCGTCCGCGAAAGCGAGCCTCGCAGGTACCCATCTCTCACGCCGGGCTCACCCCGGCTGCGCGTGATGAGCCCGAGGATCACCGCTGTGACGGGGAGGATTGCCCCGATCTGGTCGGGTGCGAGGCTGAGGCCGAAGGCCACGACCAGGGCGATGACCGCCTGGACGAGGGCGAGGACCATCGCCGGTTCGCGCCCGAAGATCGTGCCGGGCTCAGTGTCCATTGCGCCTAGGTCCTCACTTCACCCGGACTCGCTCGCCCGGAAACACGAGGTTTGGGCGGCGGCGGAACCTCGCGTTCTCGGGGAGGGCCAGCAGGTGGGCGAGGGTAGCGTGGTTGCGGGTCGCGATCGCCCACAGGCTGTCGCCCGGCCGGACGCGGACGAACACGGGCGTCGGGGCTGGCGCGGGCGCAGCGACCCCGGCGAGCGCGTGGAGCGCCGCCAGGTCGCCCTTGAAGTGGTCGAGGTCCAGCCGGCCCGTGTAGCCCGCGGTCGTGCCCGAGCTCGTGTACCTGCCAGAAGGTCCACGGGATCGACGGTGGTGTGCTGCCCCAGGCGGCCACCCAGTTGAAGTCCTGGCCGAGCCCTTGGTCATACCCCGACAGGCTCTCGTACAGCCCGACCTTGACCCCGAGGCGGGCCGCCTTGAGCGCGGCGAAGAAGGCACGGACCTCCGCGTGGGTCATCCGGGTCGAGCCCTCGGAGTCGAGGGCGTACAGCTGCGCATTGGGCGCGTGCGCGACCAGGAACCGCGCTTGGGCCGCGGGGTCGACTCCGGCGTGGCCGAAGTGGTAGGCGCCGTGGACGATGCCCGCCTTGATCGCCGCAGCGGTGTGCACCGCGTACATCGGGTCGGCGTAGCCCGTGCCCTCGGTCGCCTTGGCCCAGAGGAAGCTAATCCCGGCGAGGGACGGGGTGGCGTGCTGGTAGTGGGACAGGTCGACGCCGTTGAGCATCAGCCGGACCTTCCGCCGCTGTTCACGAGCAGGACGATCAGGGTCACGATGGCCAAGAGCCCGGAGATGAGCGACGTCCCGAGCGTGAACTTGAGCAGCGCGAGCGCCCCGCGGAGCTCGACGCGCCTGCCCTCTGAGGAGATCGACGCGCGCGATGAGGCAGGCCATGGTCGTCTCGACCCCGCCGATGCGCTGGCCTACGGTCAGGCCGCCGTCGAACGTGGCCGGCCGAGCGGCGCCCGGCTCAGCGACCGCCACGGGCGTCCGTCGCGAAGGCGAGCCGAGTTGACGGCGCGGACGTACCCGGCGGACGGAGCCGGGAGTCGGTGTGGATCGGACCAGCGCGCCGTCAAGCCCCCACGGGTGGCGGCGGCGGCCCGGTTTCTACTTGGCCGTTTGGGCCATGCCGTGGGGAGGTGTGACGACCACCGCTATCGATCGGGCGTTCGCGTCTCGAGCCATGAGGCGAGCAGGTCCGCCACGAGGCTCACGGCCTGCTCGCTCGTCCGGCCTGCCTCCTGGAGCGAGCCGATGACCCACCGACCGAACACGGTCATCACCACCGCAACGGCATCGTCGTCCGAGGACAGCGGCCCGAGCGCCGCGCGGACGAGGGCGTCCAGTTGCCGATAGAAGCTGGCCTCGGCATCGGCCCAGAACGAGACGCCAGGACCTTCACGCTGCGACGCGCGGTACCACGATTCGCTCCGGTCGAAGAACGCCGACAGTTCCCGGACGAGCAGATCGACTCGATCGCGTAGCCCGACGACTCCGTCGAACAGGTCCGGTGTCGGCATCCGGAGTTCCCCGAAGATCTCCCCGGTGACCTCGGCCGCAAGTGCGGCGGCGGAGCCGAAGTGATTGGCGACGGTGCCTGGAGCGACGTCGGCACGCCGGGCGATGTCGAGCATCGTGGTGGCCGACACGCCCCGCTCCTGATACAGCTCAAGGGCGGCCGCGATGATCCTGCGCCGCGTCTTGGCCTGCTGCGCCACCCGCTTTCCGAGCTCGTATTTCCTGGGCAAATCGGCTGCCGCTCCAGTCTATTGACTTCGTGATGCAACCAATATAGCATCCGGGACCGACAAGCCCCGGTGGCGGGCAAGCCATGTCGATGGTAGGCACATCGCCGCCGAGAAGGCAGGACGTGAGGCATGACCTGGGCCGACCTTTACCCGTGGCTCCTCGTGTTCCACGTCCTGTGCGTGCTCGCGTTCCTCGCGATCCACGGCGTGTCGATGGGAGTCTGGTGGCGGGTTCGGCGCGAACGTGACCGCGCGAAGCTCATGGCGTGGTTCGAACTGTCGGGCAGTTTCATGACGTCGATGCTGGTCAACGGCCTGCTGCTGATCGTGAGTGGTGTGGTGGTGGGCGTCGCCGCCGGGTGGTGGTTCAACGGCCAGTGGTGGCTATGGGTGTCCATCGTCTTGCTCGCCGCGATCGTCCAGTCGATGAACTCGCTCAACGCCATCCCGATGGTCAGGATGCGCCAAGGTCTCGGGATGCCGAATCTCGCGGATGCGCGGGCAGGGACGACTCCTACGCCCGTGGACGACGCGACCCTCGACGCCCTCCTGCTTGATCGACGGCCGCTCTTCGGGAGCGCGTTCGCGATCGCCGGGATCGTCGTGATCACCTGGCTGATGGAAACCAAGCCGTTCTGAGCGGACCGCCTTGTGCGGCAGGAGGATCGACGATGGCGATCGGATCAGTGGCCATGGTTGACGCGCGAACCGCGCTCGACCTCGATCCCATCGGCCGGCGAGCGGCGCAGGTCGCCGCCGGCCTGACGATCGGGAGCGCGGCGGCCCTGGCGGCATTCTTCACGGTCGGCGAACCGTGGGGCACGCTCAACGACAGCCTGTCGATCTGCCTGGCGTGGGCCACCGTGCCGATCGCCGTCGACCTGGTCCGGCGGCATCCGGCGTCGCGGCTCCTGGCACTCGGCGTCGTCGGCGCCCTGATCGGTGTTGCGACGACGACGATCTACACGTCCCTGCTGATCTCGCGGCGGATGACGTTCGAGGACAGTCTGCAGCCGATCCTCACCGCTCAGGCGCTCATCGGCACCTGGCTGATCCTCGTCGGGGCCTCCGCCTGGTCCGATCCGGCATCTCGGCGCGCATCGATGCTGGGCAGCGCGGGCGGGGCGGGCCTCATCGCGACCGCTGTCGGCATCGCGACCGGCGGTATGGAGAGTCCCGTGGCGGCCATCGGGTTCGTCTCGGCCCTTGTCGGCACGACCGGGTTCTACGCGCTGCTGGGTCGCCGGCCGGCGCGGGTCCGGTGACGCGGCATGGATGAGCCGCACGGGATCCAGGATGGAGGAGGCTGGACGATGGTGTCGTGGCGGACCGCCGCGGTCCTGTGGCTCGTTGCGGGATCGAGCAGCGCGATCCTTGTCCCATACATGACCGACCAGCTCCTGCTGGCCGTGTTCGCGATCGGCTCCATTGTCGGGATCGTGCTCGCCGCCGCCAGTCTCCTCCGGAGGAGCGACCGCCTCGCGAGGTCGAGCGCCGCGACTGGCACGGTGTGGCTGGTCGTGTTCGCGACGATCACACTTGCGAACCTCGGCGAGCCCGGGCCGATGACGGCCGTCGCCGCGAGCGCTACAGCCGCCGCTCCGGTCCCTGCTTGTAAGACATGATCAACTCCCGCGGCAGCAAACCGGGCATCGACCCGGCCACCCACAACGATGCATCCGCGCCCGTCCACCTTCGCTCCGGCCTCTTGGCGGGGGCGATCGCCGCCGTGGCCTTCACCGCAATCCACCACATCTTCATTAGCAATATCTGGTATGCGCTGTTCCCGATGATGGTGGCGGGTGCCCTGTGCGGGATGTGCATCGCCTGGACCTACCGGCTCCTCATCGTGGTGCCTTCACCGGGCAGCTGGCTTCGCTACAACCTGACCTACCTAGCCCTGTTCGGGGTACTCGCCAGTGCGTCGTTGATCGCGTTCGAGCCGGTCTCCACCATCCAAGAGCTCATGGCAGTGCGTGGTCCACCCGAGAAGCTCATCGGGCAGGCCATGCCTGTCACGGTCGGCTTTGTCCTCCTGGCGGCGGCGCTCGTCGGCCTGCTTTTCGGGCGGCGGTGGTGGCACTTCGGCCCCATCCTCGTTACCGTCGCGGTGCTCGTCCTCTTCCTGGGACTCAACGTCTCGGTCACGGGACTCGTGGAGTTCGGGGCCGGCGACCTGCATCTCCTTGCGGAGCTGTTCGGGCTCATCCTCGTCTTGAACGGCGCCTTCGTGGCGACGTTCATCGCGCTGGAATGGAGGAACCTCATGAGACCGCTGCATGCCGGGTCGGGCGACGGGCGCGTCGGTCGCGACCCTTCCTCTGGAACCGACGATCAAGGCCGAGGCTACGCCTCGCCCCAAGAGGCGCGTGGCGCTGCAAGGGCCGCGGACACAGGCCGCGTCGCCGAAGCACGGAAGGACTGGCGCCAGTGCGGACGCTAACTCGCACTCTGAATGTGGATCGAAACATTGCACGTCTCGCCGTTGCCGTTGGAGTCGTGGCACTCGGCAGCGTGGTCAGCCTTGCTCTGTTCTTCGCGGTGGGGAAGCCGTTCGGCGCAATCAACGACTGGGCTGTTGGAGTCCTTGGGTTCCTCAGCGGGCTGCTCGCAGTGATGCTGCGCCGTCGTGGCATGCCCGCGGCTCGCGGCCTCGGGACGGCGGCGAGCGGTGCCGCGGTCATCGGCGCTGCGATCGTCGTCGTCGGCTCAACGCTCGTGATCTCGCAAACCACGGGGTTCTTCCTCGCGGGCCTCGTCGAGAGCCTGGGTTTTGCCCTGATCGGGTTGTGGCTGATTGCGTTAAACCGATCGATTGCATCCGCTTCGCGATGGCCACGATTACTGCCGAGCTTTGGGATCGCAGCCGGGATCATCATGGCGATGGGCTTCGCCGTCGTGCCTGGCATCGCGATGGGTCTCGACGATATAGACACCGCGCCCGGCTGGATCTGGATCGGATACCTGGGGTGGCTCGGCATCTTCTTCATCTACCCGATCTGGAGCATCTGGCTCGGCAGCTTCCGACCTCAAGTTCGTTGAGAAGCTGAAGGACGGACCCGTCCGAGTCGGGGCGCATTATCGGGCCGAGTGGGAATCGAGTGGATTGAATCCGGCCGAATGCATCCGCTTCGAGCGACCGGGGTCCTGGGAGTACGTCGCCGACTCGAAGCTCATGCAGATCGGGCCCCAAAGACGGGTCATCGCCACGGCCCGATGGGCCCCCTAGCGGTCTGGATGGAGTTTCGTCTCGGGACTAGCGATGCTCGTCCTCCGTCGCGTCATGCAGGGCGGCGAGGTAGGAAGCTCGCCGCGAGCAAGCTGGCGCTGGAGGCGCGGACCGACTGAGCGTTGTCCTCATCCCGGTCAACGCCTTGCTTTCCTTTGTAATCCCTGCCGATGACTAGACGTGGACCACACCTGCGGCAGAGCTGCAGACCGCGCGCGCGGCTTCGTCAGCTGCGCTCCAGACTCGGGACGACGAGCCACCCCTCGGCGCGTCCACTGTAGATCAGCTGCTCAGTCGTGAGACCCGAGCGCGCTCGCAGGTCTGCCAGGTGCCGCTTCGCGGTGCTCGGCGGATGCCAACGGGCGCGGCCGCATCCGCCACGGACCCTCCGCCCGCGACAAAGGCAGCGAGGACGTCGACCTGGCGGGCGGTCGGCGTCCGCGGGATCGAGCCTCGCAGGTACCCGTCCTTCACGCCAGCCGCCTCGCCGCGGCGAGCCACTCATCCCGACCCGCGATCGGGATGGTGTAGGTTGAAATCGCGCGCCCAACACCTGTCGGGCGCTCCATTTCAACCTTTTCGGGCAGCGCCAGCGCCAATCCGTGTTCGTAGGCCGCCTGGGTCAGCCGGACTCCCACGATTTTGGGGCCAGCCATCGTGATCCGTTCGTGGATGGCGTGCATCAGTTCTTCCTTCTCCTTCGATACGTCTGCCGTTTCCATGGACTCACCGAGGGCGCGGAGCCACTCGACTGCGCGGTGACCCGGTACTGGGATCGCGTCGACCTGCTGGGCGGACTACTCAAATGTGTCTGTGGTCGACGGCTCCGGAACGACGGCACGTTCGCCGATGGTCGCCACCGCAAAGCAGCACGCCAACCCATGTGAAGCCTGGGGTCGGAAGGCCCGCCTCGGCGATACAACTTGGGAGGCGCCCGTGCTGGCCCAAGTCGCGGGCATCGCGCTGGCGAGCACGGGCAGTGGTGCCCTGGCTACCAGGGCGACGCCCACCGAGCGAGCGACCTGACCGTCGATCACGTCGTGCCGCTCGCCGCTGGTGGTGCGCCGTTCGACATTGCCAACTGCGCGGTGCTGTGCCGGTCCTGCAACTCGACCAACGGTGCGTCCGAGCCCGACCGGGGGTACCCACACGCCGATCCCGCCGCGCCGGAAGACCGCGCCGCCCATATCAACCCGGGGCCCTTCTCCGTTCGGTCGCGTGGTTGGCCACGGTCGCGGTCATCGGGCCACTCCGGGCGCCCTGTGGCGCCCGTGGGCCAACCCGGCGCCGGCCGGCATCGACCGCGGGGTCCGGGATTATTCGCGAAAACTCGGCCGCGTGCGTACGGCGTTGCACAATGTCACTCGCCCGAGGGGTAGTGACTGAGTTAGGCCCGACCGCAGTGCCGTTCACTTCGCGAGCGGATAGCCGATGGGAGGCGTCGATGCACGTTCAAGTCGTCACCTACCGCGTGGAGGACGTCACCGACGCGGACTTCGTCGAGGCGAACAAGGATTTCGCCGAGGCAATGGCAGCCGTCCCCGGGTTGCTAGCGAAGGTCTGGCTGAAAAGGGCCGGAGGGCGAGGGCCGATACGGTGGCCTGTACCTGTGGAGGGACTGCGAGGCCTATGACGCGTTTCTCGCTGGTGAGCTGTGGGCCGAGGTCCTGAACGACCCTGTGATGCTCGACGTGCAAGCCGCTGACTACAGCGTCATGGAGGAACTCACCCGTGCGACTCAGCCCGGCTTGAAGGTGCTGCAACTCCATACAGCGGCCGGGCCAGTCAGTCAGCGGCGCCTAATCTCACGTGAGGCGAGTTGGTGTGCCTCATTGGGTGACGTTCAACAGGCAGCCGCACGAGCGTACCTGGCGCGGCTGTAATTCGACTTCCAACGTGCTCGCCGCTCGACCACCAGGCGCGGAAGCAGTGCGAGTGTCAAGCCGGCGGGATGTTAGCGTTGTAGCGGAATCGGTTGTCGGGGTCCCACATCACCTTGATCGCCCGCAGCCGGTCGAACGTCTTCGGGTCGAAGGCCGCGGCAACCCGCTCGGCGGTCTGATCCACCTCGGCGTAGTTGAGGTAGCCGGCGCCAGCGAGCGAATATGGCGCGAAGAGCTGCGCCGCGCGGCGAGCCCATGCCCTTACCTCGTCGTCGTGCCCGGGCCTTTCCCAAATCCCAAGGGCTGTGACGTTTGCGATTGCCCGGCGTCCGCCGAACGCCGCCGACTCGGCTGGGACCCGGTGCGCTGCGCCATGGATCAGCTCCACGAGGATGAAACCGTCGTCGCCGGAGCTCTCCGCCGCACTCGCTATCGCCTCGGCGAGCCCAGTGGTCGCCTCGCGGACCAGATGGCCCTTCCAGTAGTGACGAAGCCCGTGTGGCCATGGGGTATTCAGGGCCTGGAGCTGCAGCCAGGACATCGGCCTTAGGTT
>JACCVQ010000246.1 GCA_013698095.1 Chloroflexota bacterium | reverse complement strand
CCGTCGCGCCGGCCGCCGGCGCCTGGCTCCCGGGCCGCGGATGCCGAGGCAGCCGGTCCCGCATCCGAGGGTCCGATCGTCGCCCGCAACCAGGCGGAGACGGGCCCGGCGAACGCGCGCTGGCGGGCGCTCCTGGCCGAAGGCGGGCCGATCCTCGCTGACGGTGCGATGGGCACGATGCTGTTCGCGTCGGGGCTCCAGTTCGGCGACCCGCCCGAGGCCTGGAACGTCAGCAACCCCGAGGTGGTCCGGCGGATCCATCGCGGCTATCTCGAGGCCGGCTCGCGGATCGTGATGACGAACACGTTCGGCGGGAACCGGCTGCGACTCCGCCTCCACAGTCTCGACAAGCGAGTCTCGGAGCTCAACCGGACGGCCGCGATCCTGGCCCGATCCGAGGTCGACGCGGCGGGCGGGCGGGCGCTCGTGGCGGGCGACATCGGCCCGACCGGCGAGATCATGGCGCCTCTCGGGACGCTCGACGAGAACGAGGCGGTCGATGTGTTTGCCGAGCAGGCGGCGGCCCTCGTCGCGGGCGGCGTCGACGTGATCTGGATCGAGACGATGTCGCACCTGTCCGAGATCGGGGCTGCGATCCGGGGGGTCCGTCAGGCCTCGGCCACGGTCCCGATCATCGCGACGATGACGTTCGACACCCGTGGCTACACGATGATGGGCGTCTCGCCAGAGCAGGCGGCGCGGTCGCTGCTCGAGGCCGGTGCGGACGCAATCGGCGGTAACTGCGGCAACGGTCCGGATGAGCTGCTCCCGGTCGTCTCGAAGATGGCCGCCGTGGCGCCTGATGCGGTGCTGGTCGCCAAGTCCAACGCAGGCATGCCCGAGCTCGTCGACCTGCGGGCGGTCTACCGGGCCGACCCGCCGACAATGGCCGAGGCGGCGCTCGGGTTCCGGGCGGCCGGTGCCCGAATCATCGGGGCGTGCTGCGGGTCGTCGCCGGCCCATCTCGCGGCGATGGGCAAGGCGCTTGGGGTTCCCCACCCGGGCTGAGGCGCGGGGTCCGGTGTCAACCTCGGTCGAGGAGCCGCGGCGGTCCGCAGGCCACGACCTCCCCAGGGCGGATCTCGCCGCCCGTTAGCCGCACGGCGTCGCCCGCCTGGGCGACGACCTCGCCGGCCGGCGACAGGACAACGGCAATCCCGTTCTGCTCGGCCGACCGGTAGCCGCCAACCCACGTGACGTGGAGGTGGCGCGAGCCCTCCATGATCCCAATCGAGCCGGGCTTCCCGAGCGGTTCGAGCACGCCTTCGATCAGGTTGGCTGGGCAGGAGTCGACGGCGACCGGGCCGGCCGGGTCCGTCCCGCACGCCGTCAAGAGAACCGCGGCCAGCGAGCAGATCGCGACTCCGCCGCGGCTCCGGCGCAGCATCCTGGTCCCACACCGCACGGTCAGTGGTCCGCGCCGCCGCCCTTGGCGAGGCGCTCCCCGGCTTCGACCCGGGCCGCGAGGCGGTTCTCGGCAGGCGTGAGTGGGCACGAGAACTGCGGGGCGTAGACGCAGGACGGGTGGTAGGCCTGGTTGAAGTCGATCGCGTACGTGCCGTCCTCGTCGGGCTCGAGATCGAGGTAGCGACCCGCGCCGTACGTCTCTGTCCCGCTCGTCTCGTCGAGGAACGGCAGGAACAGGCGTCCATCGCTGTGGGCGCCCTCGAGCTCGTAGGCCGTGAGCTGGCGCGGCGCGCCGTCGAGGTCGAACCGGAAGACGCCGGCCCGGTGAGCCGGCCGAAGCTTGCCGTCAGAGGTCGGAATCTGGAAGTGCGACGGCTCGTCACCGGCGTACGGCGTCGGGGTCAGGCCCTCGAACACGAGGTCCTCGTCGACCGGGTAGTACGGCAGCCCCGTGAACGCGTCGCGCTCCTCTTGCGGGATCGGGCTGCCGGGAGCGGACTTGAAGAAGGCGTCCTTCTCGGCCCGGTAGCCGGCGATCGCGCCGGCGTAGTCGTGCGGGCCCTCGTGCTGGTGGTGGTCGTGCTCGTCGTGGTCGTGGGCGTGCTCGTCGTCGTGGGCGTGGGTGTCGGACGTCAAGGTCACTCTCCAGCTGGTCGGGTGGGTCCGTGGACCGTCGCGGTCCCGGTGGTGAAGTCGTAGGTGGTGGCCATCGGCGGTTCAGCCTCGGTCTCGGGCGCCGGGTTGCGCTCGATCGCGTCCATCCGGACCCGGGTCGTCGGGAAGACGGCCCGGACCTCGACCGGGCGATCGCCCGTGTTCAGCGCTCCGTGGATCGCGCCGGCCGGGATGAACACCGTCGCCCCGGCGGATACCTCCACGTCGACGCCATCGAGATGGACCCGCGCGCGGCCGCCTTCGTACAGGACGACTTCGTCGACGTCGTGCCAGTGGCGCGGGATCCGATCGCCGACGCCGATCCGCTCGTGGATCACCCCGAACGCCGCCTGCCCGTCCGGATCGACCGACAGCGCCCACGTTGACCCCGGCCGGTAGTCGTCCGGATCCTCGTCCATCGCCTGGAACGCCGGCTCATGCACGATGCCCACGAGCGCCTCCGTGTTGGCGGAGAGGGTGGGATTCGAACCCACGGACCTTTCGGTCAACGGTTTTCAAGGAATGCGCGTCCTCGTGCGGTCCGCCGGCCGCGAGGTCGCGGTTACCCTACCGTCGGGTTCAGAGTGATGGCAACACTGATGGCAGGATCGACGCGCTGGAGCCGGGCGGCGAGGACCGCGTGACGGCCCGAAACGCTCGGCTCCGCCGGCGTCGCTCGGAGGGAGCAAGTACTCGGGTGCTGAGTCAGGAGTTCGGGCTCTCGCGGATCCGGATCCGGCAGATCCTCGTCGAAACGGGCGGTGACCCTCTTGGCGCCGACCTCGCTGTCGCCTCGGCAGCAGATCTTGAGCGCGAAGAGAGCCGTCTCCTCGATCGCATTACAACCGATCGCCGACGCCTGCGTGTTGTTCGGGAAGAGATCGCCGCTCGACGCACCGACCGAATCCTTGGCTTCGCCTGAGGGCATGCCCACGGGATGACGACGGCCTAGCCTCGCCGCCGTGCACCCTTCGCAGCGCGCGCCCGCATGAGCGAGGCAACGGAGTTCGGCCCCGGCCAGACCGCGATCCTCGTGACCGCGATCGCCGGCCTGGTCACCACGCTCGCCACCCTTGTCTACAACTTCGTCCGGGAAGGCCGCCGCCACCGTTGGGAGGTCGAGGCCGACGAGCGGCACCGCAAGACGGCCATGGTCGCCGAGGCCGACCGCGCGGAGATCGCCACGCGGGTCGAGGAGGCGGAAAGGGCTCTCAACGCCAAGCTCGACGAGAACACCGAGATCAGCAAGCAGGCCTTCACCGAAGCGAACCACATCAACGAGAAGATCAGGCTCCAGGGCGAGGCGTTCGATCGGATGCTTCAAACGGCCCTGAACGCCCGCGGCGGGGCCCTAACCGAGAAGGGCGTCGCGGAACTGAAGATCGCGATCACTGCCGACGACGCGAAGCGGGACAAGCTTCAGGACACGGCCGACGACACGCAGCAGAAGGTCACCGACATCCACCAGAAGCTGGTCGACGATGGCGGCTGACGCGCGGAAGCGGGCCTACGAAGAGATCGTCAAGGTCGCCAAGGAGGGCCTCGCCCGGTACTACGCCGAGTTCCCGGATCGGCTCGGCGACGACCGGGCTGCCGACGCTCTCGCCTGGTCGATGCGCGGCGTCGGCCGGATCATCGGCGTCCTGGACCGCTACGACATCCGGGACCGCACGAGCAAGGCCGATGCGCCGGCGGCCGCGTCGTGAGTGTCGTCATCTGGCGACGCGCTCTGCGCCGTCTCGCACCACGACAAGCCGGAGGTCTACCGGGCCGCGATGGGCCACGACCAACCCTGCCGCGTCAAGTTCGCGACGATCGCCGCCCGCCTCAACGACAACGCACCGGAGA
>JACCVQ010000234.1 GCA_013698095.1 Chloroflexota bacterium | reverse complement strand
GCCGGGCTCGGCTTCGCGCCTCGCGCGACGCCCGCATCAGGCCAGTCCCCTCGAGCGGCTCGACGGCTCGGACGAGCAGCGCCGCCGGCGATCCGGCAGGCTCGGTGACGATGTTCAGGCAGTCGTGCATACCGTAGACAAGGTACACGTAGGCTCGTCCTGGCGGCCCGTACATCACCTCGTTCCGGCTCGTCCGCCCGAACCGCGCATGCGATGCCCCGTCGTCCTCGCCGATGTACGCCTCGAGCTCCACGATCCGGGCGACCCGCCGTCCGGTGTCGTCGTCCCGGACCAGGCGCCAGCCGAGCAAGGCCCGGGCGGCATCGAGGGTCGGCTGGTCAAGGACGGCTCGCGGGTTCCGCGGGTCCCGCAGGTCCAGCGCGTCGGGCGGCCGGCGCCCGTTGGTCGCGCGAACGATCCGGTTACTCCGGCCGGACCGTGACGTAGAACGCCTGGATGTCGGTCGGGATCAAGAGGCCGAAGACCGTGATGAAGCCCGGGATCAGGCGGGTCCGGAAGAGGTCGGCCACGTTCGAGGTGGTCATCGTCTCGTACAGGGTCCGGATCCACGTGTACTCGTAGTCGCTCCGGGGAATCGTCGGGATCCGGAAGAACGAATCGAGGATCACGATCACGCAGCCGACGAGGAACAGGGCCTGGACGATCCCGAGCAGCCCACCGATCGCCTCGTCGGCGAACGTTGCCTTCTGGAACAGGTCCTGCTTGTGGTAGAAGCCCTGGATCACGACGGTGAAGGCGATCGTGGCCGCGACGAACACGATCCCGAAACCGAGCATCACCGCGTACTCATCGGGGTACTCGTTCCAGTTCTGGGCGAGGTACTTGCCGAGCGGCTCGCGCAGATTGGCGGCGAACAGGAACGAGAACAGCATGGACGCGAGTCCGAGGATCCGCCGGATCGCGCCCTGGATGAATCCGAGCACGAACATTCCGAAGGCGAACAGGAGGACCAACAGGTCGAACCGGTTGATGGACGCCAGGACATCCCCGATATTCACGCAGGCTCCCTCTGAACGAGATCCCCCGACCTTGTCACCCGCGGTGGGGCCGCCACAGGGTAGCAGCGCCGAATCGCGCGCCGCAAGCAGGACTCAGGTCCTGATCCGGCCTCCGGCCGCCGCGACCGCGGCGGTGATGTCGGCCATCGTCTGGTCGATCTCGGCATCGGTCAGGGTCCGATCCGGAGCCTGCAGGACGGCCCGCCAGGCGAGGCTCTTCTCGTTCCCTGCCAGGGGCGTTCCACGATAGATGTCAAACAGGTCGACCGATAGGAGAAGCGGGCCGGCGCCTGTCCGGATCGCATCGGCGATCGCGACCGCGGGCACGGATTCGGCGACGACGATCGCGAGGTCCCGGACCGCTCCGGGATGACGCGCCGGCGGCTCTGGCCGGACGTCCGACAGACGGCCGCCACCGAGGCCCGCAACGTCCAGCTCGGCCACGATCAAGCGTGCCCCGCGCAGGTCGACGTCGGCGGCCACGGCCGGGTGAAGCTCGCCGACCACGCCCGCGAGCATAACGCCGTCGCGGCCGGTCGCCACCACCCGAGCCGCTCGCCCGGGATGAAGGAGCGGCTCGTCGGTCAGGGGCGTGGAGCGAAGGTCAGCGAAGCCCAGGCGCCGTCCGATCAGCTCGATCAGGCCCTTCGCATCGTCGAGGTCTGCCAGGCGTGGCGGTCGGTTCCAGGACGGCGGATCGAAGGCGCCCGTCAGCGCGATCCCGAGCCGCCACCACTCCCGTGTCAGGTCGGCGTCGCGGCCATAGCCCTTGCCGATCTCGAAGATCGCAACGTCGTCGCGGCCGTGGCGGATATTGGCGGATGCGATCTCGACGAGGCTCCCGACGAGCGCCGGCCGGAGCACCGAGTGATCGGCCGACAACGGGTTCGTGACATGGATCAGGCGGCCGATCGGGGGCTCTGAGCCCGACACCCTCGGCAGTTCGGCCGCCCATGCGAAGCGTTTCGCGGCAGCCGGCGCGACGAGGGCGTGGCTGACGGTCTCGCTGACGCCGGCTCCGGCGAGGGTCTCCCGGATCACGTCCCGGACGGCGAGCGGATCGGGGCGATAGGCCGGCATCGCCGTGTCGGGCAGGATCGCCGGGATCGTGTCGTAGCCGGCGATCCGGGCGACTTCCTCGGCAATGTCCGCCTCGATCGCGAGGTCGCGCCGCCAGGTCGGAGCAATCGCGACGAGCACGTCCCGACCGACCTCGGCGGCGTCGAGCTCCTTCGGCGCCGCCGCGATGGGCACGAACACGACCGCGTCATCGGGGTTTGTCTCGGTTTCGATGCCGACCCGGGCCAGGACCGCTCGCTGCTCGTCGGCCGGGAAATCCGTGCCGAGGAGGCGGTTCACGCGGGCGGGCCGGAACGGGATGTGCGTGGCGGTGGGCTCAGCGGACGCCGTGTCGGTCCGGCCGCGAGCGACCGATCCGCCGGCCCACTCCGCGATGAGACGGGCTGCCCGATCGGCCCCGAGCCGGGCCAGACGATGCTCCACGCCCTTCTCGAAGCGCAGGCTGGCTTCCGACCGGAGGCCGTAGCGCTGGCCGGTCCGGCGGATCAGGATCGGATCGAACAGGGCCGACTCGACGATCACCCGGCTCGTTGCCTCGCCGACCTCGGAGCCCGCGCCGCCCATGATCCCGCCGATCCCGAGGGGACCCCGCTCGTCGGCGATGATCAACGTGTCGCGATCCAGGTCGCGGGTGACGTGGTCGATCGTCTCGAGGCGCTCCCCCGGCGCTGCCCGCCGGACCACGAGCGCGCGTCGCCCATCGCGTTCAACCACGCCGTCCGCGTCGTAGGTGTGGATCGGCTTGCCGAGCTCGAGCATCACGTAGTTGCTCACGTCGACGACGTTGCTGATCGGGCGCTGGCCGGCCGCGCGGAGGCGCATCTGGACCCGATCCGGCGACGGCCCGACGGTGACGCCGTCGACCCAGCGCCCAACGAACCGGGGACAGAGGTCGGGATCGCGGACCTCGACGGCGAGGAGCTCGGCGACGGCGCGGTCGTCCTCGACCGGATCGGTCTCGGGCCAGCGCAGCGCGCCGCCGGTGATCGCAGCCACCTCGCGGGCGAGCCCGACGAGCGACAGCGCGTCGCCCCGGTTCGGCTTCACGTCGACGTCGAGGACGACATCGCCATACAGGTCGGTCAGGGCTGCGCCGATCGGAGCGTCAGGCGGCAGGATGAG
This sequence comes from Chloroflexota bacterium, assembly GCA_013698095.1. Taxonomy (GTDB): domain Bacteria; phylum Chloroflexota; class Limnocylindria; order Limnocylindrales; family CSP1-4; genus CF-46. Next base: position 12,609 of record JACCVQ010000234.1, on the reverse strand, counting down.
GATCCCGTCGGCGTCGCCGGTCAGATTCAGCTCGTCGCCTGAGCAGAGCATCCCGTTGCTGACGACGCCCATCTTCTCGGTTCGCTCGATCCGCCGGTCGCCGGGCAGGACCGCTCCCGGCAGGGCGACCGGGACGCGCTGCCCGGCGACGATGTTCGTGGCGCCGCACACGATCGCGAGCGGCTCCTGGCCGTCGGCGATCCGGACCGTGGTGAGCGAGAGGCGATCGGCCCGCGGATGCTTTTCGACGCTCAGGAGCTCGCCAACGACCACGTTCCGCCAGTCGGCGCCCCAGCGCTCGATCCCCTTGACTTCCATCCCGAGCAGGGTGAGGCGCTCGGCCAGCACCTCCGGCTCGAGGTCCACGACCACATAGTCACGGAGCCACGACAGCGGCACTCTCACGAGTCGGCTCCCTCAACGACGAGTTGCCGCTCGCTCACGGAGGTCGGAGGTTGAGCTCTGCGAAGCCATCCGCCCGTGGTCACTCTCATCGCGCTGCCTCGACCCGGCCGGCAGCCACGAACTGGTCCAGGAAGCGCAGGTCGTTCTCCATGTAGAGCCGCAGGTCGCCGACCGAATGGCGGAGATTTGCGATCCGCTCGACCCCCATCCCGAACGCGAAGCCCTGGTAGCGCTCGGGATCGAGCCCACCGTACTGGAGGACGACCGGGTGAACCATGCCGGCTCCGAGGATCGTCATCCAGCCGCTCCGCGAGCAGGCCGGACAGCCCGAGCCGCCGCACACGAGGCACTCGACGTCGAACGCGACGGACGGCTCGGTGAACGGGTAGTAGCCGGGTCGGAACCGCGTCCGCTTGTCGGCGCCGTAGAGGGCCTTGGCGAATTGGTCGAGGAGGCCCTTCAGGTCGGCCATCGTGGTCCCCTCGTCGACCATCAGGCCCTCGACCTGGAAGAACTCCGAAGCATGGCTGGCGTCGATTGCCTCGTAGCGGTAGCAGCGACCAGGCAGGAGGGCCCGGATCGGCGGCGCGGTCGAGGTCATCACCCGGATCTGGCCAGGCGAGGTGTGGGTTCGCAGGAGCTGGCCGTCGATGTCGACGTAGAGCGTGTCCCACAGGTCGCGCGCGGGGTGATCCGGGGCAATGTTGAGCATCTGGAAGTTCGTGAGGTCGTCCTCGACCTCGGGTCCTTCGTAGGTCACGAACCCGAACTGGCCGAAGATGTCGGCGATCTCGCGGATCGTCTCGTTGATCGGGTGCAGAGACCCACGCCGGATCGGCCGACCGGGTGTCGTGACGTCGATCGCCTCGGTCCGCAGACGGGCGTCCAGGGCCGCGCCGCGGAGATCGCCGCCGCGGGCCGCGATGGCGCCCTCCAGCGCCGCGCGAACGATGTTGGCGACCGCCCCGACGCGGGGGCGATCCTCGGCCGGCAGCCCGCCGATCCCGCGCAGGACGCCGGTCAGACGGCCCTTCTTGCCGAGGACGTCGAGCTCGATCGCCTCGAGGGCGGCCACGTCCGAGGCAGCCTCGATCGAGAGCACGGCCTCGTCGCGAAGGGCCGCGAGATCGCGGGTCAGGTCCGACAGGTCCACGCGGTCCTCGTACTACGGGGAATCACGAGCCCTCGAGCGTCGCGGGGACGTCGAGGGCTTCGTCGTGCGCGTCCGGGCCGCGGGCGCCGGTTCAGCACTCAGGCGCCGCGGACGGCCTCGACGATCCGGGTGAACGTGCCCGCGTCGCGAACGGCGACGTCGGCCAGGGTCTTGCGGTCGAGCTCGATCTCGGCCTTCTTCAGGCCGGCGATGAACGCCCCGTAGGTGATCCCGTTGAGCCGGGCGGCGGCGTTGATCCGGATGATCCACAGCTCGCGCATCTGGCGCTTGCGTTGCTTCCGGTCGCGGGTCGCGTAGGCCATCGCGTGGAGGTTCGCCTCACGGGCGACCTTGATCAGGCGGGACTTGGCGCCTTTGCGGCCCTCGGCCGCGTTCAGGAGGCGCTTGTGGCGCTTGTGGGCGGTGACGCCGCGCTTGACTCGTGCCATGCGTTGAACTCGCTCCTAGAGGTACGGCAGCAGGCGACGAACCTGCTTCGCGTGGACGTCGGCCATCACGGCCTTGCCGGCGTAACGCCGGGTGCGGCGAGACGACTTGATCTCGAGATGGTGGCCGCTCCACGCCTTGACGCGGATGACCTTGCCGCTGCCGGTCACGCCGATGCGCTTCTGGGCCGCCTTGTGGCTCTTGATCTTGGGCACGCCGGCCTCACTCTCCTGTTGCTGCCGGCGCCTGGGGCCCCGACGTGTCGGTCCTGGTCGCGGCCACGCTCGTGACCGGTTCGGTTGTCGTTGCGGTCCGAGCCGGCCGAGCCGGTGCCGCTGTCGTCGCTCCGGCCAGCGCGGTGGCCGCTTCGTCATTCGTATTCTCGGCGGGCGCTTCGACGGCGGCGTCGGCCGTCGCTGTCGCGGCCACGGTCGCCGTCCCGTTCGCCGCGGCGGTGGCCTCGGTCGCGGCCGGTGCCTTCGACTTGGCTTCTGCCGGTACCTTTGCCTCGGTCGCTGCCGGTGCCTTCGCCTCGGTCGCGGCGGGTGCCTTCGACTCAGCTTCTGCTGGTGCCTTCGCCTCGGTCCCTGCCGGTGCGGACTCGCCGGCCGCTTCGGGCTGGCGCGCCTTCGACGTCGGTTCGTGCTCCTTCGGTTTGTGGAGCGATGCGACCGTGAGGTGCATCGACTTGCCTTCGAGCAATGGAGTTCGCTCCGCCGTGCCGTGCTCCTTCACCCGATCGATGAACCTCGCCAGCATGTTCCGACCGAGCTCCGGGTGGGTCAGCTCCCGACCGCGGAAGCGGACCGTCACCTTGATCCGATCGCCATCCTCGAGAAACTCGATCGCCCGGTGAACCTTCGTGTCGAAGTCGCCGACGCCGATCTTCGGCGAGAGGCGGACTTCCTTGAAGGTGACCGAGCGCTGCCGCCGCTTGTTCTCTTTCTCGCGCTTCGTCAGCTCGTACTTGTACTGACCGAAGTCGAGGAACTTCACGACCGGAGGGGACGCCATCGGGGCAACTTCGACGAGGTCCAGGCCTCGCTCCTGCGCCATGGCGAGAGCCTGAGGCGTGGGCATGACGCCCAGCTGAGCTCCCTCTTCATCGACGACCCGAACCTGTGGGATGCGGATCATCTGGTTGACGCGCAGGTCTCGTGCTATTGCTGGCCCCTTCGAACGAGTGTTTTTGCGTGAGCTTCGACCGGCACGCGGACGCCAAGCGCCAAGGCGCCAGTCGAGCGCGAACGATAGCACAAGGCCCGAATCGCAGGCAATCGCGACTGGCCCGTCTGGCACCGGATCGGGAGCGCTCCGGCCGACGTTTGGATCACTTGATAGTCACGGCAGCCGTATCCACCTGGTCGTCGCCGCCGGTTGGCGAAACCGTGTCAACTGCGTGGCTCATTGTCATCAGATCGCGTTTGCGGCGGCGGACGCGTTCGCGGCCGGTTGAGCGATGCATTGAGCCGTCCTGGCTGTCATTCGACAGAAACAGGATGCCCGCGATCGGGCTGTCCGGGCAGGCGAGCCAGCTTCGAACGGTCGACCCGCGCGCGGGCAGCGCCACCTCGTAGGTCGTTGCCAGCCGCGCGATTCTGCGCCGCGAGGTCGCCGCTGCGGTCACGACGAGGAGACGGCTGACGTGCCCTGCTGACCACCCGCGTTTCTCGGCAATCTCCGACGCCAGGCGCGCCTTGCGATCCAAGCCGTGCAGCGTCGCCTGCGAATCGACAACGACGGACTTCACTTCAACCACGAGGAGCGCGCGATGACCGGTATGGACGGCAAGGATGTCGATCGAGCCGCGCTCGCCCCAGATTGAGAACGACACCTCGACCTCCGTCGTCCAGCCCAGGCGAACGAGCCGTTTGACGGTTGCGTCGACCAGCGCCGCGTGCCCTTCGTCGACCAGCCGATCGAGCTGTTCGCCCCGCCACCGGAGCCGGATGTCCACGTCCGCTCCAAGCGCCGCGCAGGTCCGGACCAGCGACCCGACCGTGACGCCGTCGAGCTCTCCTCGATCGATCGCAGCGACCAATGAACGAGAGACGCCGGCCCGCGCCGAGACGTCCGACTGGCGGCGCTCCAGCCGAATCCGGAGGGCGCGGAACTGGCGGCCAAAGCGGAGTCCATCCATTCACGAATGGTGGATGCCCGTCATTCTCTCGCGCTTATCGGGCCGCCTCGCTGGGGCGGACGCGCCGGCGGTGGATGCCTTCGTTGGTCATGGAGCCGACTCGGCGAACCCATCGTCAGCGACCGGGCTTCGCACCGAAACCCGATCATGTGACAGCGACAGCAGCCGTAATCACGAGCCGGTCGCTTGCGATGGCCGATCCCGGGTCAACGGCCCTCTTGGCTGTCATTGGATCGCGTTTGGCCCCCGGCCCGCTTCGTTCCCGGTCGCTTGACGCCTTCGGCCGTGGTGAGTGTCATTCGACACAAACAGGAGGGCAATCCCGTGTCGGCCCGGACCGGGCGCGGCTCAAATCAAGTGACCGCACAAATCGCTGCGAGCGGGGGACACACGAGGGCGACCACGCGAGCGGCCGCCCGGCGCGGGCACGCAGCCTCGCGTTCAGGCGACCCCGCGTGCGCGCGACTCCGCGGCGAGCCGGTCGGCGAACGTTTCCCAGGCCTCGGCTGGCTGCTGTTCGCCGGCCCGGGTCCGGGGCGAGGCCGTCCGGGCCTCGATCTCACGATCGCCGAGGACGACCATGTAGGGCACCTTCTGCTCCTGGGCGGCCCGGATCTTGTACTGCATCCGGTTCGACGATTCGTCGACCTCGACGCGGAGCCCGCGCTCGCGGAGCACACCCGCCAGCTCGCGGGCGGCATCGATGTGACGATCGGCAATCGGGACGACGACGGCCTGGACCGGCGCCAGCCAGAGTGGGAACGCCCCCGCGAAGTGCTCGACGAGGATCCCGATGAAGCGCTCGAGCGAGCCGTAGATCGCGCGGTGGATCGCGATCGGCCGCTGCTGCTTGCCGTCCTCGTCGACGTAGGTCAGGTCGAACCGCTCGGGCAGCATCACCAGGTCGGCCTGGATCGTCGCCATCTGCCACTCGCGGCCGAGCGCGTCGTCGATGTAGATGTCGATCTTGGGGGCGTAGAACGTTCCGTCCTTGGGCTTGACGACGTAGCTGATGTCCGCGGCGGCAAAGGCTTCCTTGATGAGCTGCTCGGCCCGCTCCCAGAGTGCCGGGTCGCCGATCGCCTTGTCGGGCTTCGTCGCGAACGCGAAGCGCGGCGTCAGCCCGACCCACGAGTAGGCCTCGCGAACCTCGCCGAGCAGCGCCCCGATCTCGTCGGTGAGCTGGTCCGGCCGCACGAAGACGTGGGCATCGTCCTGGATGAACTGGCGAACCCGGGTCAGCCCGCTCAACGTGCCCGAGCGCTCGTTGCGGTGGAGCCGGCCGTACTCGCTGTACCGGATCGGGAAGTCGCGGTATGACCGTAGCTTCGAGCGGTAGATGTACGTGCTCTCGGGGCAGTTCATCGGCTTGAGGCTGAACGTCTGGTCCTCGACCTCGACCCGAAACATGTTGTCGTCGTAGTTCGCCCAGTGACCCGACTGCTCCCAGAGCTTCTTGTGAACCAGGATCGGGGTACTGACCTCCTGGTAGCCGCGCCGGTCCTGGAGCTCGCGCATCGCGGCCTCGAGGGTGCGCCAGATCTTCTGGCCCTTCGGATGCCAGAACGCCGAGCCGGGCGAGACGTCGTGGAAGCTGAACAGGTCGAGCGCGACGCCGAGCCGGCGGTGGTCGCGCTTCTTCGCTTCGGCCCGTCGCCACAGGTAGCCGTCGAGGTCCTCCTGGCTCTGCCACACCGTGCCGTAGATCCGCTGGAGCGCCGGACGCTTCTCGTCTCCGCGCCAATAGGCGCCCGAGATCGCGAGAAGCTTGAACGGACCGATCTTGGCGGTGCTCGCGACATGCGGTCCCTTGCACAGGTCCTCGAACGGACCGTGTTGGTAGAGCGTCGTCGGGGGCATCGACGTGCCATCGGCCGTCGCCTTGGCGGCGAGGTCGTCGAGGATTTCGACCTTGAACGGCTGGTTGCGTTCCGCGAAGAAGGCCCTTCCCTCCTCCGGCGGCAGCTCGCGCCGGACGAAGGGTTGATCAGCGGCCACCGAGGCGGCCATCCGCTCCTCGATCGCAGCGAGGTCGGCCGGGGTCAGGGGGCGGTCGAGCTTGAAGTCGTAGTAGAAGCCGTCTGCGATGGCCGGCCCGATCCCGAGCTGGGTGCCGGGGAAGAGCTCGATGACCGCCTCGGCCATGACGTGGGCCGTCGAATGGCGCATCGCGTCGAGCTCGCTGTGCGCGCCCGCGTCGAGGAGCTCGTCCGCCGAGCCGCGCTCGGGCGCGTCGAACAGCGCCTCCTCGAGCTCCGGCTCATCGGCGTCCGGAGCGGAGCTATCGGGCGCGTCCGTGCCCGTGCGCTTGGCGATGTCGGTCATGGCGCGGAGTCTACCCTCGGCGCGACTCGGGCCTCGGGCCTCGGGCCGGACATGTCAAGAAACAGAAAGCGGCCGCGATGATCGCAGCCGTCAAGGTGTGGTGGGCGACACTGGACTCGAACCAGTGACCTCTTGCATGTCAAGCAAGTGCTCTAACCAGCTGAGCTAGCCGCCCGGTTTCACGAGGGGATTTAGCCGATAAGTGCGTTGGCTCTTGACCTACGCCCCGCATTTCAGCCCATGCTATCAGCGCAATACATCCTGCATGGGAGGGTCCCTTCGTGGCCCTGAATCTACCAGACGCCCCGGAGCTCGTCACACCGGGCGACCTGGGCGACGAGCTCGCATCGTTCGTCCGGGCGATGCGAGCCAACAACATGAGCCCGAACACGATCCTTGCATACGGCGGCGCCGTTCGACAGTTCGGGCGATGGCTCCTGGCGAACGACCAGCCGACGACCGTGGCCCGGATCGAACCGCGTCACATCGTGCTCCAGGGCTGCCCTCCGGCCAGTAGCGGCCACCGCCACGCCCCCGAGACGCCCACGAGCCGCCCTGCCGTCTATAGCGTGCCTGTCAGGGGGGCGCCATTGTGTCGAAGCTCGTAGGTTCTGCGAACGCGAGCAGGACATACGCCTCCTGCTTGATCCGACGGGCGAGGCGCGAAACAACCGGATCGAGGACGCGCTTGGCACCTCGGTACACGGATGGCACACGGATCAGAAACTCGAACAGCGCGGAGCGCCAGGCGACGAGGAAGTTACCCTCGGTGCCGTTCGAGGCGAGGTTTCGAACCTCGACCTCGTACCCTGCGCGCTCGAACGCCTCGCGTAGCGCCGTCGCGTTCCATTTGGTGAGGTTGCGGGGTGCCTCCGACGAATGCGGACGTACGTTGCTCGGCCCGTACTGCGCGAGCGCCACCCGGGCCTGCGGCCAGCGTGATCTGATGTCCTGGAGGAGCTGAAGCGGTTCCTCGACATGGTGGAGCATGAAAAAGACGACGACGGCGGCGGGCTCGACCCAGCCCTCAGGCATCGTGTCGAGCGTGCCGTGCCACACAGCGAAACCATCCTTGCGGTTCAATTCCACTGCCATTGACGCCACATCTAGACCGACGGGGGCGAAACCTTCGCGGCGCAATGCGTGGAGGAAGAAGCCCAGCCCACAGCCAATCTCCAGGATCGGGCGACCATCGGGAACCCATGACCGCAGCCAGTTCATCGTCTCGGAAAAGGCGGGGCTCCAGAACCAAAGTGTCGGGTCCACCAACAGCGCATCCCGTTGACGAACCCGGTGCGCGAAGTCATCGAACCCGCCGCCGTGCTCTGTGCCGCGGTACGCGGCATCGAACAGAAGGGCGGGGGGGCGAGCCAAGCGACGCGGTTCGACAAATTCCAACGTGCACTCTGGACACTGATACCAGCCGTCCCACCCTGCCTGCAATCGGCTCAAAGCGCTCTCGGCGCCACAGACCGGGCAAGAGACGAGATCGGGAGCAACTGCTCGGGACGCGCTATTGGCGCCTGTCATTGGGGACGTCACCCATGGAGTGTTGCACGAAGTACCGCCTCGGGCGCCAGTCATGACGATCCCGTCGTCCACCCGCGGCCCGCCGCTCCGGGTGCCGACCGTGGATCACGTTCCGCGAGGAACCTCCAGCCGAGTCGGTGGCGACGGCGGGCCGACAGGCATGCAGCCGATAACGTCCACACGATAAACGGCCCTCACCGTAAGGTTTGGGCCGTTCAATCGTTCAGGCGGTACGCCGCATCCGGCTATGCGCATGTCAAGCAAGTGCTCTAACCAGCTGAGCTAGCCGCCCGGGCGGCTCCGGCGTTCGGACCCTGGCTGGGGGCCGGCCGACGGAACCTCACCACCGTGCTCCGTTCGACTCGTTGCTCGGCTCCAGTTGAATGCGAGGCGTTCCATTTCCTCACCCGGAGCTCCGCCGCGGGACGGCGAGGCGCGATGGCTCGGGGCATTGTAGCCGAGGCCTCCGGGAACGACAACGAACTGGCAGCCGGGACGACGCGTCTGAGCAGCGGTTCTCGGCGCGTCCCGCCGAACCGGATCGGGGCTGGGCCGGGTGGCGGCTCGGCTTGCCGTGCGCGATCGAGATCGACCGCGAAAGTTCGGCCAGCCGGACAGGCCGCCCGAACAGGTAACCCTGCCCGAGCGGACAGCCGAGCTGGACGAGGCGATCGGCGGTGACCTTGGCGAGCCCGGTCGAGTCGTCGTGGAAGGCCTGGACGAGCGCACGCGTGACCGCCGCATCGAGCTGTCGCTGGCTGCACGTCGCCGTGCGTAGCCCGTGCGGGAGAGCGTCCGCGGGGCACTCCGCCGACGACCGAGCCTCCGACCGGCGATGATGCCGAGGTGAACGATTCCGACCTCCCCATCGACGCCTACACCCTGCTCGACGTCGGCGACGAGCGCCGCCTCGAACGATTCGGTGACCGGATCATCGACCGTCCCGCGCCGGGAGCGCCGTGGGAGCCACGCCTGGACCGGGAAAATTGGGCGAAGGCGACGTCGCAGTTCTCGCGGAACGAGGGCTGGACGGGTGGCGACACGATGCCGTGGACGATCGCCGTCGACGGCCTGACTCTGGAGCTCCGTCCGACAGGGACCGGACAGGTCGGGTTCTTCCCCGAGCAGGTGAGCTTCTGGCCGTGGCTCCGGACATCGCTCGCCGGCCGCGACGAGCCGAACGTCCTCCACCTGTTCGCCCACACCGGCGCCACGACCCTGGCGCTCGCCCGGGCGGGAGCCCAGGTGACCCATGTCGACGCTGCCCGACCGTCGGTTGCGTGGGCCCGCCGCAACGCCGAGCTGTCCGGCCTCGCCGCCGCACCGATTCGCTGGATCGTCGACGACGCCCTCGGGTTCACCCAGCGCGAGGCCCGCCGCGGACGGCAGTACGACGGCTTCGTCATCGATCCGCCGAGCTTCGGCCACGGGCCGAAGGGAACCCGCTGGGAGCTCGCCGATGCCCTGCCGGACCTGCTCGACGCCTGCGCCGCTGTCGCCGCCCACGACGCGTTCGTCCTGCTCACGGCCCACACGACCGGGCTGGAGGCCGACGACCTGGGCGATGCCCTCGTTGAGGCGTTCGACCCGGACCCGGGCAGCGACGTCCTGACCGAATGGATCGAGCTGAAGGCCACGAGCGGGGCGACCCTGCCGCTCGGGGTCGCGGCCCGGATGAGCCGGGCCTGATGACCCTCCCCGCCATCACGAGCCTGACAAACCCGCGGGTGAAGGCGGCCGTCCGGCTGCGCGATCGGCGGGCGCGTGAAGAGACCGGCCTGACGATCGTCGACGGCGCCCGTGAGATCCTCCGGGCGCTCGATGGCGGCGTTCGCGTCGAGACCGCGTTCATCGCCTCGGATCTCCTCCGCTCGCCGGACGCCCTGAGCGTCGACGCCCGGCTCCACGGCTGGCCGGCCACGATCGAAGTGAGCCCGGCCGTGCTTGCCAAGGTCGCCTTCGGCGAGCGTTCGGATGGCGTCGTCGCGATCGTTGAGACGCCGTCACTGGCGCTTGCCGACCTGGTCCTGCCCGACGACCCCCTCGTCGTCGTCGTGGAGGGCGTCGAAAAGCCGGGCAACCTCGGGGCCGTGCTCCGGTCGGCCGACGCGGCCGGTGTGAACGCGGTCATCGCCGCCGATCCGCGAACTGACCTGTTCAACCCCAACGCGATCCGGGCCTCGATCGGGACGATCTTTGCGCTGCCGGTCGTCGCCGCCACGAGCGCTGATGTCCTCGCATGGCTGACCGAGCGCGGCATCCGCCCGCTCGCGACGGTCGTCGAGGCAACGACGCGTTACACGGACGTCGACCTCCGCGGGCCCGTCGCGATCGTCCTCGGCAGCGAGGCCGGCGGCCTGTCCGACGCCTGGCGGGCGCCCGAGGTCAGCCCCATCGCGATCCCGATGCGCGGGTTGGCCGACAGCCTCAATGTGTCGATTGCCGCTGCCGTTGTCCTGTTCGAGGCCGTCCGCCAGCGCGCAGAGCCCGCCGAACCGCGACACTGACGGACATGGACACATTCGACTTCGTCATCATCGGCGCCGGTCCGGCCGGCGAGGCCGCCGCCAACGAGGCCCGCAGCCGGGACGCCTCGGTCGCGATCGTCGACCGGCTGTGGTTCGGTGGCAGCTGTCCGTTCGTCGGCTGTTTGCCGTCCAAGGCGCTGCTCCACGCCGCGTTCGAGCACGCCGAGAACCCCGATCGCTACCCCTGGCGGCGCGCCTCCGAACGGCGTGACTACATGGTCAACCGGGCAGCCGACGCCAGCGAGCCGGACGACGCCTCGCATGTGCAGCGGCTCGAGGCCGTCGGCGCGGTGTGCGTCCGCGGTGACGCCCGGATCGTCGGCACGGGCCGGGTCGAGATCCGGCACGACCGCACGACGCACGCGATCGCCGGTCGCGACGTCGTCGTCGCGGTCGGCTCGACCGCGAAGATCCCGCCCTTGTCCGGTCTCGACGGCGTCCGGGTGTGGACCAATCGCGAGGCGACGCTGACCCGCGAGCTGCCGCGTCGGCTGGTCGTCCTCGGCGGCGGGCCGACGGGCTGCGAGCTGTCGCAGGTCTACGCTCGGTTCGGGGTCGCCGTCACGATCGTCCAGTCCGGCGACAGGCTCATGCCGACCGAGCACCCCCGCAATTCCGAGGTGATGGCCGCGCTCCTCCGCCGGGACGGGGTCGACGTCCGGCTCGGCGTCAGGGCGACCGCGGCCCGGGCCGGCGCCGGAACCGACGGCGCCGACGTGATCGACCTGGACGACGGCACGACCGCCGAGGGCGACGCGGTCCTCCTGGCGGTCGGCCGCTCATTCCCCCTTGACGACCTGGGGCTCGAGCACTACGGGCTCGACACAAGCGAGCGGACGGCGCTGCCGCGCGACGGCCGGCTGCGCGTGGCGGACGGGCTGTGGGTGATCGGCGATCCAGCCGGCCCCGAGCTCCACACCCACCAGGGCCACTACCAGGGCGAGCTCGCGATCCGGATGGCGCTCGGCCTTGATGTCCAGCCCGACTACCGCGCCCTGCCGCGGGCGACCTACACCGACCCGGAGGCGGCGTCGGTCGGGTTGTCGCTCGACCAGGCGAAGGGTGCCGGCATCGACGCGGTCGAGTACACCGCGGACTTCGCGACCTCGTCGAAGGGCTACGCAGTCGAGGCCGAGCTGGGCCACGTGACGGTCACGTTCGACCGGGCGACGCGGGAGCTGGTCGGCGCTGCGATCGCCTGCCCGGACGCGTCGGCCGCGATCCACGAGTGCGTCCTCGCGATCCGGGCGCGCGTTCCGGTCGAGGTCCTCAACGACACGATCCACGCCTTCCCGTCGACGTCACGCATCATCGGCGGCCTGTTCGCCGAAGCGTGGCAGGAACTCGCCCCGAGCTGACCCGCGAACGTTAGCGCTCGAAGACGACCTCGCCGTCGATCATCACGAGGCGCGGCCTCGCCGTCGCGAGAACGCCGCCGGGCTCGATCGGATGCGACAGATCGCTCGCCTGAAGAACGATCAGGTCCGCTCGCTGGCCGGGAACGAGACGTCCACGGTCGGTCTCGCCGGCCGTCACGGCGGGCGCGATGCAGGCGGCACGGAGGGCCTGCTCGAGGGTGAGCCGCTCATCCGGCCCGAACGGCTCACTGCCGGCCGGCCACGACCCGTCGACCCGAGTGACGGCCATCGAGATCCCGGGCCACGGATCGATCGGCTCGACCGGGGCATCGGTCCCGAACGCGACGACGGCACCGCTCTCGATCAGCGAGCGCATCGGGTAGCCGCGCGTCTCCGCTCGCTCGCCCCAGAGCGAGCGCGCGATCGGCGCGTCGGCGCGGACGTGGACCGGCTGGATCGACGCCGCGATCCCGGCCCGCGCGAACCGTGACCGGTCGTCGGGGTGGAGGAGCTGGACGTGCTCGAGGCGTGGCATCAGCGACGAGCGCCCGGCGGTCGGCTCGAGGGCATCCAGGCTGACCCGGCAGCTCCGGTCTCCGATGGCGTGGATCTGGGTCGCGATTCCGGCGGCGGCGGCACGCCGCACGAAATCCGCGACGACCTCCGGCGCCGTCAGCCAGATGCCGCGCTCGGTGCCCGCCGGGAGCGGTCTCCCCTCCTCCG
>JACCVQ010000228.1 GCA_013698095.1 Chloroflexota bacterium | reverse complement strand
GCCCTGCGTCGGGCTTCGTCGGCAGCGTCATCGTGACCTGCTCACCATGACGGCGCCGCCCCGAACAGGCGTCGCTGGATCACGGTGATTGTGAAGATGATGACGAATAGGATCAGCCCGATTGCCGCCGCATAGTCAAAGTCGAACTTCGTGAAGGCTTGGTTGTAGAGGTAGAGGACGACCGTCATCAACGAGTTGGACGGGTCACCGCCAGGGCCGCCGGCGATCGCTGCCTGGTCGAACAGCTGGAGCGCCCCGATCACGGCCACCGTCGCCACGAAGTAGTGGCCGGGCCGGAGGAGCGGGAACGTGATCCGCCAGAACATCTGCCAGCTGCCGGCGCCATCGATCGCGGCCGCCTCGTAGACCTCGCCGCTGATCGTCTGGAGCGAGGCGAGGTAGAAGAGCATGAACGTCCCCGACGTCGTCCAGGCGTTCAGGATGATGATCGAATTGAGCGCCGTCCCCGCGTTCCCGATCCAGTTCTGGTTGTCGCTGAACCCGAAGAGGCGGAAGAGCGGGTTCAGGCCGATCGCCTCGCGGACCTGGTTGAAGAACCCGTCCGGCTGCGCCAGAAAGATCCAGAGGATCGTGATCGCGGCGGACGAGGCGATCGCGGGGAAGTAGAACGCCGCCCGGAAGAAGGTCCGGCCGCGCAACTTCTGGTTGACGAGGACCGCCAGGAACAGCCCGACCGCCATCGTCAGCGGCACCCAGATCACCGCGTAGTGAATGGAGTTCGTGATCGCTCGGTGGAAGATCGGGTCGGACAGCGCTTCCTGGTAGTTCTTGGCCCCGATGAGCTTGCCCGCGCCGCTCCGGATGTTCCACTCGAAGACGCTGATGAAGACGGCGTAGAGGATCGCCCCGATGTTGAGGACGAGGAACAGGAACATCGGGATCGCGATGAACGCGTAGCCGGCGAGCCATTCCGATCGGCGGCCGATGCCCGTGGACGCCCGCGGATCGCGGGCGCTGGCGATCGCCATCCTCGATGTCCCTCCTGGGCCTGGGAACTACGAGTGTAAAGAGGGCCGGCCGACCCCGTGGGGTCGGCCGGTCTGTCGGAGCTGCCTCAGCCGGCGAGAGCCTTGTCGACGGCTGCCTTGGTCGCCGCGATCACGGAGTCGGCGCTGAACGACTTCCCTTGGATCTCGGCGGTGAAGGCGTCCTGGAACGCCTTCTGGACATCCGCGTAGCCCTTGAGGAAGCCGGAGCCGGGCTTGGCGAACTCGGCCTGCGCGGCGAGCACGTCCTTGCCGGCCGGAACCGGAACGTCCGAGCGCGACGGGAGGGCGACGCCGCCCTCGGTCCACTTCGTCATGCCGTCCTTGCCGGTGAGGTACGAGAGCAGGACCCAGCCCTGGTCCTTGTTGGCGGAGTCCGCACCGATTGCGTATGCCGCGGTGTACGAGATCGTGACCGGGCTGCCGGAGGTGCCGGTCGGCATCTGGCCCCAGGCGTACTTGACGTCTGGGAAGTCCGCCTTCAGAGACGGATCGAGCCAGCCGCCCTCGAACGTGATGGCGGCGTGCTTCTTGCCAAGGGCCTCACCGCACCAGCCGTCACCCATGTCGCTGGCGGTCATGCCGATCCCGTTCTTGAACAGGTCGAGGTACCACTGGACCGCGGCCTTGGTCTCGGGCGTGTCGACCATATTGGTCTTGCCGTCCTCGGACACGATCGCGCCGCCCTGGGCGTAGACGAAGGCGAGACCGCGGTCGAGGCCGGGGTTGAGGCACATCGGGGCCTTCAGGCCGTCCTTGCCCTTGAGCGCGGTGGCCGCGGTGACGAGCTCGTCGAGCGTCTTGGGAGCGGCCGTCACGAGGTCCGTGTTGTAGGCCATCCCGATCGTGTTGCCGTCCTTGGCCAGGCCGTAGGTCTTGCCATCGGCGCCCTTGAAGACCGACTGGTAGCCGGGGAAGAACGTGCTCACGTCGAAACCGGACTTGGCGATGTAATCGTCGAGCGGCTCGAGGAACCCGTCGTCGCTCCACGGCTGGGCGAAGGTGGCGTCGACGTAGAACAAGTCGGGCACGTTCTTCGACGCGAAGTTCGTGGCCATGACCGTGGCGTAGTCGCCGGCGATGACCTTGTAGTCGGCCTTGACGTTCGGGAAGGCGGTCTGGAACGCGGCGACCGTCGCTGTCAGGGCGGCGTTCTCGGCGTCGGACGACTGCCAGCCCGAGAGGTTTGCCGTGCCCGTGACGGCAGCCGGATCGAAGGCCGGCGATGCCGCCGGGGCGCTGCCTGTGGATGGGGCACCGCTTGTCGCGGGCGACGACCCTGTGCCGGTGCTTCCACCGGGTGAGGCGGTCGAGCCCGAGCTCGTACAGGCGCCGACGATCAGAACGAACGTCGACGCGATGGCCATGAATCGGCGCATCGGAATCTCCTCCTCGAGATCGCCCGTGACTCCACCCCGGAGGCGGCCGGCGACCCTCGTGCCGAACTGGGCACAGTGTGTTCAGCGAGGCTCTGCCATAGGGGGCATCGGGCGGGTAACGAGTGGGCGCGGCGACTCTCAGGTTCGTTGCAAACTCAATGATCTGATCAGGCGGTGGCCCGGCCCAGCTCGGCGATCCGGCCCTCGAGGAACGTCCGCTCCGGCTCGTTCGCCGTCAGCGCCACAGCACGCCGATATGCCTCGACCGCTTCCGCCCGACGATCGAGGCGGCGGAGCAGATCGGCCCGCGCGGCGTGGAGGTACGGATAGTCGGCGAGCTGGCCGGACGCGGCAACGACATCGACGAGGGCGAGACCGCTTGCGGGTCCGTCGGCCATGGCCACCGCCACGGCCCGGTTCAATTCCACGACCGGAGACGGCGCCATCTCCCCGAGAATCCGGTACAGGGCCGCGATCTGGGGCCAGTCCGTTTCGCCGGCCGTGGCCGCACCGTCGTGGAGTGCCGCGATCGCGGCCTGGATCTGGTACGGCCCGACGCGCCGCATCCGCATCGCTCGCTCGAGCAGCGCTTGCCCTTCCGCGATCCGGCCGTGGTCCCAGCGGCTGCGGTCCTGGTCCTCGAGCAGGACCAGCTCACCGGCCGGGCCCGCCCGAGTTGCGCCGCGGGCGTCGTGGAGGAGCATCAGCGCGAGCAGTCCCAGAACCTCCGCCTCGTCGGGCATGAGTGAGACGAGGACGCGGCCGAGCCGGATCGCCTCGGCGCACAGCTCGCGCCGGATCAGGCGATCGCCGGCCGACGCGCCGTAGCCCTCGTTGAAGACGAGATAGATCACCCGAAGGACGCCGTCGAGGCGTTCGGGCAGGGCGTGATCGTCCGGCACGCGATAGGGAATGCCGGCGTCGCGGATCTTCCGCTTGGCCCGGACGAGACGCTGGGCAAGGGTCGCCTCGGGCACGAGGAAGGCGCGCGCGATCTCGGGCGTCGACAGGCCGCCGAGCGTCCGCAGCGTGAGGGCCACCCGGGCGTCCATCGCGAGGGCCGGATGGCAGCACGTGAAGATCAGGCGAAGTCGATCGTCCACGATCGGTCCCCTGGCTCCATCGGCATCCATCCCCGCCTCCGGGTCGAGTGCCGCCAGCTCCTCCTCGATCAGGGCCTGGCGACCAAGCAGCTCCGCCTTCTCGGCCAGCACCTTGCGCCGACGGATCCGGTCGATCGCCCGGTTGCGGGCGGTGGTCGTGATCCAGGCGCCCGGATTGTCCGGCACGCCGCGTGACGGCCACGTCTCGAGGGCCGTGATGAACGCCTCCTGGACCGCTTCTTCGGCGAGGTCGAAGTCACCGAGGACGCGGATCAGGGTGGCCACGGCCCGGCCCTGCTCCTCGCGGAACAGGCGCTCGACGACGGCAAGGGGATCGGCGGGTAGGTCAGTCAAAACATCGCTGGGGTCGCTGACTCGGTCGTGGCGGGCTCAACGCCGGCGGCAACGTTCTCAGGCTGGGCCGACATGTCAACGCCGAACTCGAAGATCGGCCGGACCTCGATCGCGCCGTGGACCGCACTCGGGATCTTCGCCGCCAACTCGATCGCCTCGTCGAGATCGCGCGCGTCGATGAGGTAGAACCCGCCGAGAGCTTCCTTCGTCTCCGCGTACGGGCCATCGGTCGCGAGCGTCTCGCCATCGCGGACGCGGACGGTCGTCGCGCTGGAGGTCGGATGCAGGGCCTCGCCCGCCTGGTACGCGCCGCGCGCTCGGATCTCACGGGTGAAGGCGTCGTACGCGTCGATCTGGGCGGCCGCGGCCTCGCCGGTCGGCGGCTCCATCGACTCGGCGGTGTAGATCAGGAGCAGATAACGCATGGATCGGTCTCCTCGAGCTGGTGGGGCTGTCGGGCCCCGCTACCGGAACGACGAACGAGCGGACCCGCGATCGACAGCGTCATCCGACCGAGCCTCCGCGGCGATTTCGCGCGCGCGATCGATCGGCTCGCGGCCGTGAGATTCCGGGACTTCCGGCTCGCCGGGTGCCGCGGCCTCCGCCTCACGAGCGGCGGCTTCGACGATCGGCACGAGATGCGCCAGCCCGTCGGTGATCATCTGCATGAGCGACATGGCGATCGCGCGGTCCTTCGCCGACCGGGGCGTGCCGAACCGCATCTCGATTCGAGTTCTGCCGTCACCAACGTCCGTCAACGCGTACGTGTTGAGGAGCTTCGGCGCGTTCGGGATGGGCAGCAGGGAGCGGTCCGTCACGTGGTCGTACGGCTGCCAGTCCATCACCTCCTCGACGATCGTCTCCTTGCCGGGCATGCAGTGGTTGACCGTCCCGACGCCACGTCGGCCCACCGCTCCGGCAGTCTGGATCACGTCCGTCACGCCGTGCTGCCACTTTGGCCGTCGGATCGGCGACGTCATGTACTCCCAGACGAACGCGGCTGGAGCGACGATCACCGCCTCGAAGATCCGTGCCGCGCCCGCCGATTCGACGACGAGCCGTGCCCGCCGCAGCCGGCCATCCCAGGCCGCGTGGAGATCGCCGGACCCAGGACCTGATCTCGCCGACGCCATCGAACGTCTCGACGTGCTCACGAAACCCGGCGTTCGCCGGGTCGACGATGCTCAACGCGCTCAGGCAGGCTTCGGTGTACATCGCGTACGCAGAGAAGCCGGTTGCCTCGGGCACGCGGTTCTTCAGCAGCCGGTGGACGACGATGATGTCGCTTCCGACGAGCTCCTCCCATCCCCCGACCTTCTGGCGGACGACCTGCCCGTGGTGGGCGACGACCTTGAGGTCCAGGCTCGGGACGAGGGTGCAGGCGTTGCACTCGCAGGTCGATGCCTGCTGGACATCGCGCAGGCGGCGACGGAACCGAAAGTAGCAGCGCTCGATCGTGTCCTGGAGCTGGGCCGCATCGACGGCCTCGGTGATCGCGTAGACGAACGCGGCGTCGCCCTCCAGCTTCGCCAATCGGAACGTTGGTCGCAGCCCGGCGACGACCGTGCTCATGAGGTCGGCCAGGATGTCCTGAGCGTGATCGAGCTCGGCACCGGCGAGGAAGCCGGTGTAGCCGCTGATGTCGGCGATGACGAGGCAGGCGGGTTCGGGCTGGCTGAGCATGACGGCAGTCCCTCGCAGGGCCTCATCATCGGCCGTCCGGCAGTGGCTGTCACGGGCCCGTTGCCGGGATTCGTGGGATCGCGGCCGAGCGGATGAGGAGAGTCCCGCATCGCTCGCGGACTTGGGCCGGTGCACCGTGCTCTGGCACGGCTTGAAGGTGTCCAACCTGATCGACGTCGCTGATCAGAACGGTGACCGCCACGCTCGGCAGTCACCTGGATCGGTCGCCGAGGCTCAATCCCGAAGGACGGCCACGCTCAGCCGAGCGTGGATCGATCAGCCAGGCTGATCAACCTCCCGGACCGGTCGTTCCCTTCTTGCGATCGGCGGCTAGCATCGCACCATGCCCACCCGCAAGGAAATCCTCGAGATCGGCGGCCGGGAGGTGTCGGTCTCGAACCCGGACAAGGTCTACTTTCCCGAGCCGGGCTACACGAAGATGGACCTCGTCTCGTACTACCTCGCGATTGCCGATGGGGCGCTCCGTGGCGCCGGCGGGCGGCCAATGGCCCTCAAGCGCTTCGTCGACGGGATCACGAAGGAACCGTTCTTCCAGAAGCGGGCGCCCGACAACACGCCCGACTGGATCCGGACCGCGGAACTGACGTTCCCGTCCGGGCGGACCGCCGACGAGATCGTCCTCGACGAGGCCGCCGGGCTGGCCTGGGTCGTCAACCTCGGGTGCATCGACCTGAATCCGCACCCGGTCCGGGCCGAGGACCTCGACCATCCCGACGAGCTCCGGGTGGACCTCGACCCCGTTACCGGCATCGGCTGGCCCCAGATCCGGGATGTGGCGCTGGTCTGCAAGGAGGCGCTGGAGGCCGTGGGACTCGTTGGCTGGCCCAAGACGTCGGGCTCGCGCGGGATTCACATCAACATCCGGATCGAGCCGCGCTGGACGTATGCCGAGGTCCGTCGGGCAGCCCTGGCGCTGGCCCGCGACGTGGAGGCCCGCGCGCCCGATCTCGCGACGAGCAAGTGGTGGAAGGAGGAGCGCCACGGCGTCTTCCTCGACTACAACCAGAACGCCAAGGACCGGACGGTCGCCTCGGCCTATTCCGTTCGGCCGTTGGCCGATGCGCGCGTGTCGATGCCGATCTCATGGGAGGAGGTCCCCGACGTGGTCGCCGAGGACTTCACGATCGCGACCGTGCCGGGGCTGGTGGCCGAGCGCGGCGACGCCGGGGCCGGGATCGACGAGGCGCGCGGATCCCTGGATGCCCTGCTGGAGCTGAGCGCCCGGCACGAGAAAGAGGGCGAGGGCGACGCGCCGTGGCCGCCGAACTACGCCAAGCAGGCGGGCGAGCCGCCACGGGTCCAGCCGTCGCGGGCGCGCCGGCCGAAGAGCGAGTACGAGCC
>JACCVQ010000225.1 GCA_013698095.1 Chloroflexota bacterium | reverse complement strand
GTCCGGGCCGGCGCGGGGCGGATAGCGCGCCAGTCGCCGCGGAGCTGGGCGAGGATGCTGTCGCCCGGCCGGCGGAGGACGGTCACTCTGGCCGATGCGGGCTGGAACGAGCCGGCGCCGCGCAGCCCGAGCCGGCGTTCGCGCGCCTTGGCGGACGGGTGGACGAATCGCGCCGACGACCGGGCCGCAAGACGGGCGGCAATGCTGCGCTCCATGGCCGCCAATGGTACTGCCTCAGGCGGGCGTTGCAAGCGACTTCGCGAGCGCGAGACGGAGCTCCGCGGCCGCTTCCGGTGACAGCGCGCCCCGCTCCGCGGCGATCGCGACCTCGCGTTCGGCGAGGGCGAGATAGACCGGAATCGTGGCCGGCGCATGAGCCGCCAGGGCCGCGAGGTGGCTCGTCACGGTGCCCCGGTCAGCGCGGGTCATCGGCCCGGTCAGCGCGGCGGCGATTCCCAGCGAGCGGGCGTTGCCGAGGGTCTGCTCGATGAGCCCGCCGTAGATCGCGAGGCTACCGGCCTCGTCGAGACCCGCCACCCGGCCGAGCTCGGCGATCGCGTCGAGGAGGGCGTCAAAGCCGCCCGCGGCGAGGACCGCCGCCGCGTGGTAGGCGGGCTTGGCGCCGGTTGCCAGGCGGACCGGCGTGGCGCCGACGGCCTCGGCCATCCGGGCGAGCAGGTCGAGGAGCTGGTCATCGCCTTCGATGGCGATCGTGGCCCCGTGGAGCGCCGCCACCGCCCGCTCGAGGTCGGCGAACGCGACGAGCGGGTGAAACGACCCGACCTGGGTCCCGGCGGCCATGGCCGACGCAAGGGCGTCCGCGCCAAGCAGCCCGCTCGTATGGACCATCGCCTGGCCGCTGTACATGTGGAGCTCGCCGGCGAGTTCTGCCAGCGCATCGTCGGGAACGGCGAGGATGATCAGCTCGACCTCCTCGACCAGAGGCGGGGCATCGATGAACGCGCGGACACCGGGGACGAGGCTCCGGAAGCGGTCGCGCCGGGCATCGTTGCGGCTGGCGACCGCGTGGATCCGCCAGCCGGCCCGGTCGAGGGCGACGCCCAGGGCTGTCCCGACCGCCCCGGCGCCGACGATGCCGGTGATCGGCGGCTGGCCGGCCTCGCTCTGGACGTGGGGGTGGTGATGGGGCGTGGCGTCGTGGTCGTGACCCGCGGCGCCGAGCCCGTGCTCGTGGCCTCCGTCGCTGACTCCTGGATCGCGGTCGCCGGCGAGGTCGACCGCCGTCGGCGGATCCAGGTCGACGCCGGCCTCATCGAGGGCTCGCAGCGTGTCCTCGCGCGTGCGCGCCGCAACCAGGTCGTCGGCCCGATCGCCCCATGCCTTCATCGGTCCGACGACGGCGAGGCCGGTCGGACCCCCGCCGGTTGCGAACCGGAGTCACGGTATTCTTCCACCAGGCGAGTGTACCGACCGATCCCCACGGAGGACGCGTGACCCATCCCGATCCATTCGGCGCCCGGGCGAGCCTCGGACCCGGCCTGGCCGACTACTTCCGCCTCGCGGCGATCGCCGACAGGATCGACCTGGATCGGGCCCCCGTCACGCTCAAGATCCTGCTCGAGAACGTCCTGCGCCACGCCGGCGGCGGCGTCGTCGAGGCGGCCGATGTCGAGACCCTCGCCTCGTGGCGGGCGGGCAAGCCGGCCGAGGCCGAGGTCCCGTTCATGCCGGCCCGGGTCGTCCTCCAGGACTTCACCGGCGTGCCCGCGATCGTGGACCTGGCCGTGATGCGCGACGCGATGGCCGACCTCGGCGGCGACCCGGCCCGGGTCAACCCGCTCGTCCCGGCCGATCTCGTCATCGACCACTCCGTCCAGGTCGACCAGTTCGGGACGCCGGCCGCGTTCGCCTTCAACGTCGAGCGCGAATACGAGCGGAACGGCGAGCGCTACCAGCTCCTGCGCTGGGCCCAGACCGCGTTCCGCGACCTGCGCGTCGTGCCGCCCGGGACCGGCATCGTCCATCAGGTCAACCTCGAGTTCCTGGCGACCGTCGTGACCGACGTGGCGGACGGGAGCGGCGGCCGGATCGCCTACCCGGACACCCTCGTCGGCACGGACTCGCACACGACGATGATCAACGCCCTCGGCGTCCTCGGCTACGGCGTCGGCGGGATCGAGGCCGAGGCCGTCCTCCTCGGCCAGCCGCTCTACCAGCCGATGCCGCGGATCGTCGGCGTCCGACTCCACGGCGATCTGCCCCACGGCTCGACCGCGACCGATCTCGTCCTCGTCGTGACCCAGCTGCTCCGGGCCCACGGCGTCGTCGGTGCGTTCGTCGAGTTCGCCGGCGACGGACTGGCGGGGCTCGCCCTCGCCGACCGCGCGACGATCAGCAACATGAGCCCCGAGTTCGGCGCGACCGCGACCATCTTCCCGATCGACGACGAGACGCTCGCGTATCTCCGCCTGACCGGCCGGCCGGTCGAGCGGGTTGCCCTGGTCGAGGCGTACGCCCGGGCCCAGGGCCTGTGGCGTGAGCCCGGCGCCGGACCGGACTTCGACGAAGTCCTCGAGCTCGATCTCGCGACTGTGGATCCATCGGTCGCCGGACCGCGCCGGCCACAGGACCGCGTCCCGCTGACGGCGCTGCGCGACAACTTCCGGAAGAACTTCCCGGATGGGCTGGTCGCCCTTGACCACGCCGCTGTCGAGGCCAGTACGCCGGCCGGCGGTGAGGTCGAGGCGGCATCGGCCGAGTCCTTCCCGGCCAGTGACCCGCCGTCGTTCGCGGCGGCTGACGCCCGCGACGAGGCGGCACCGGTCGAGACCGAGGCACATGCCGGCCGGACCGCCGCCGACCACAACGAGTACCGCCCGGTGACGGTCGAGCTGGACGGCCGGCGGGCGACGATCCGGACCGGGTCGGTCGCGATCGCCGCGATCACCTCGTGCACGAACACCTCGAACCCGACGGTCATGGTCGGCGCGGGCCTGCTGGCGCGCAACGCGGTCGCGCTCGGCCTGTCCGTGCCGATGACCGTGAAGACGTCCCTGGCGCCGGGCTCGAAGGCGGTCACGGGCTACCTCGAGGCGGCCGGGCTGATGGCCCCGCTCGAGAAGCTCGGCTTCGCCCTCGCCGGCTACGGCTGCACGACCTGCATCGGCAACTCCGGACCGCTCGACATCCCGATCGCCAAGGCCGTCGAGGACAACGATCTCGTCGTCGCCGCCGTCCTGTCGGGCAATCGCAACTTCGAGGGCAGGATCCACCCGCTGGCACGGGCGTCGTATCTCGCGTCCCCTCCCCTGGTCGTGGCGTTCGCCATCGCCGGCCGGGTTGACATCGACCTGACACTCGAGCCGCTCGGCCGCGGCTCGGGCGGACGCGAGGTCATGCTCTCGGATATCTGGCCCGCGCCCGACGAGATCCGGCGCGTCATCGGCACGTCGATCGATCCCGAGCTGTTCCGGCGAACCTACGCCACCGTCTTCGACGGCGACGAGCGCTGGCAGGCCCTGCCGATCCCGGAGGGCGACCGCTACGAGTGGGACCCGCGCTCCACGTACATCGCCAAGCCGCCGTTCTTCGAGGGGCTGACCGCCGAGCCGGCGGCAGTCCGCGACATCGACGGAGCACGTGCCCTGGTCGTCGTCGGCGACTCGGTCACGACCGATCACATCAGCCCGGCCGGCTCCATCGCCACCTGGTCGCCCGCCGGCGAGTGGCTCCAGGAACGCAACGTCGGCCCGCTCGACTTCAACTCGTACGGTGCCCGGCGCGGTCACCACGAGGTGATGATGCGCGGCACGTTCGGCAACATCCGGCTCCGTAATCAGCTGGTCCCGGGCAAGGAAGGCCCGTGGACCGTCCATCTGCCCGATGGCGAGGAACAGTTCATCTACGACGCCGCGATGCGCTATCGGCGCGAGGGCACGCCGCTGCTGGTCATCGCCGGGCGGGAATACGGCTCCGGCTCCTCACGCGACTGGGCTGCCAAGGGCACGATGCTCCTCGGGGTGCGGGCCGTCCTGGCCGAGAGCTACGAGCGGATCCACCGCTCCAACCTCGTCGGGATGGGCGTCCTGCCGCTCCAGTTCCTGCCCGGCGACACCGCCTCGTCGCTGGGACTGACGGGGCGTGAGTCGTACACGGTCCACGGTCTGGCCGACGACCTCTCCCCGCGGAAGCGGCTGACGGTCGTGGCCCGCACCGATGACGCCGGCGGTGGCGCGGAGCGCCGGTTCGAGGCGATCGCTCGGCTCGACGGCCCGATCGATGTCGGCTACTACCAGCACGGCGGGATCCTGCCGGCGGTCCTCCGGCGACTCGCGGTCGACTGATCGCCCGTGGCGGACCCGCCGGATGTGACGAAGCCCCCGGTGCGCTCCGGGGGCTTCGATGTCGGTGGGTCGCCGGGTCAATGGCCGGCCGGCGCCCCGACGTAGGTCCTGAGCCGGCGAGCCACGATCCGTGCCTCGCGCCGGCGGTTCATGAGGCCGGTGATCTCGTGCCACCAGCGGGTCATCTCGCGAACCATCTCTTTCTGCTGAGACCCGACCGGGCATCTGCCGATCGAGTGCCAGCCATGAGACGCAGCACCCCTGCCGGGAGTTTCAGTCTGGTCCCCTGGACGCCCGGCCGCGATCGAGGAGCCGCACCGACCCTTCGGGTAGGCTGAACGGGCCGGGCACTCAACCCGTATCCCTGTCGACAGCCCCGATCGCTCGAGGAGCCCGCCACGGACATCGAGATCGCGCCCGCCTCGGACGCCGATGCGGCCCCGGACCAGACCTCCGATCACGCTGCGCGCCGACTCTGGGACGATCTCCGGAGCGCGGTCGGTCGGGCCGTCGTGGGTGGCGAGGAGCCGCTCCGCCTCATCGTGACGGCTCTCCTCGCCGACGGCCACGTGCTCATCGAGGATGTCCCCGGGACGGGCAAGACGCTCCTGGCCCGGGCGGTCGGACGAGCGCTCGCGCTCGAGACGAACCGGGTCCAGGGCACGCCCGACCTCCTCCCCATGGACGTCACCGGCTCCAGCCTGTTCGAGGCGGGGACGCTCCGCTTCGCGCCCGGACCGGTCTTCACGAACATCCTCCTCGTCGACGAGATCAACCGTGCGACGCCGCGAACCCAGGCCGCGCTCCTCGAGGCGATGCAGGAGCGGCAGGTGACGATCGAGGGAGTCAGCCGTCCCCTGCCCGATCCGTTCATCGTCCTCGCGACCCAGAACCCGATCGAGTTCGAGGGCACCTTCGCGCTGCCCCAGGCGCAGCTCGATCGGTTCCTGCTCCGGGTCCGGATCGGCTATCCCGACGAAGCGGGCGAACGGGCGATCGCGCGGCGCCACCAGGCGGCGGCCGAGCCGCTCGATGCCATCGAGCCGGTCCTCGACGGACAGCGCCTGCTCGCCCTGCGCGATGACGTCCGCCGGGTCCGCGTCGCCGACGAGGTGGAGGCATACGGCGTCGCGCTCGTCCGGGCGACCCGAGCGCACCCCGACCTCCAGCTCGGAGCCAGCCCGCGGGCCACCGTCGCCCTCTACCGCTCTGCACAGGCCGCGGCGCTCCTCGCCGGCCGGCGCTTCGTCCTGCCCGACGACGTCAAGGCGATGGCCCGTCCGGTTCTGGCCCACCGCCTGGTCGTCGATCTCGACCAGAGCCTCCGCGGCGCATCGGTCGACGCCGCCCTGTCGGCGATCCTTGCGACGGTTCCGGTCCCGCCGGTCCGGGCCGCCTGAGCCGCCGCCGACCGGCCGTACCGTGCAGTCGCTGATGCCGACCGCGACCGCGAGCGCCAGCCCGACCGCGGCAGTGCCAGAGCCCCGGCGATGACCGGGACCGCATTCGCCGCGATTCTCCTCCTGCTGGCCGGGACGTTCCTCAACGTGCCGGTGGCCGTGATCCTCGCGATCGTCGTCCTGTTGCTCGAGATCGTCCGCGCGGTCTGGACCCGCTACGGCCTGGAGCGCGTCGTCTACCGCCGCCACCTCGAGCGCGACCGGATCACGTGGGGCGAGGAGATCGCGACGACCATCGAGGTCTGGAACCGGAAGAGCCTGCCCCTGGCCTGGCTGCGGGCCGAGGACGAGGCCAGCCAGGGCGTGACGATCCGGGAGCGGCCGCTGGTGATCGGAGGCCGCGGCGGACGGGTGCTGCGCAACGCCTGGACGCTCGCCCCCCACGAACGAGTCACCCGCCACTTCCACGTCTCGGCCGAGCGGCGCGGCGTCTACGAGCTCGGGCCGGTCAGGCTGTCCGTCGGCGATCTGTTCGCGCGCGAGGCCGCCAGCGAGGATCGGGCAAAGATCGACCGCTTCCTCGTCCGGCCTCGGACCGTCCCGACGACTGCTCTCCACCGGCGCGACACGTGGGGCGGCCAGGACCGGGCGCGGGCCGGGCTGACCGAGGATCCGTCGCGCTTCGCCGGTGTCCGCGAGTACGCGCCCGGTGACCCGATCCGGCGGATCCACCCGCGGGCGAGCGCCCGGCTCGGGCGGCCCGTCGTCAAGCGCTTCGAGCCCTCGCGCGACCGGGAGGTCCTGCTGGCGGTCGATGTCCAGATCGCCGCCGGACCCATCTGGGAGTCGCCGGCCGACAGCGATGAGGTCGAGGCCCTGTTCGTTGTCGCCGCCTCACTGGCCCGATCGCTGGCACTCGAGCGGGCGGCATTCGGGCTGGCTGCCGCCGGCTACCACGGGGCGGAGAGCCGCTTCGCGCACCTCCCCGTGTCAGAGGCGCCAGGCCAGCTGGAGCGTGTCTTCGATCTCCTGGCCCGGCTCTCGTCCCACCCGTCGGCTCCGTTCGACCGGCTCCTCGGGATGATCACACGGGTCGTCCGACCGGGAACGACGGTCGTCGTCCTGACCGCCCGAGATCCGTCGTCGTACCTCGCCTGGCTACGCCGGCTTGAACGGGCTGGCTGCCGGGTGGTCGTCGTCGCCTGCGGCCCGAACGGCCCAACGGATGCAGGACGCGCTCGGCAGGCCGGGCTCGTTGCCCGTGCCGCTCGCCTCGACGGGCCATGGCGGACGGCGGCCGGCGTGGCGGTCGGCGGATGACGTCGCGGAGCCGCCTCCAGCGCCCGTCGATCGAGGCCGCCGCCGCTCTTGTCGCGCTCGCTCCTGTGGCGTTCGCAGTCGTCGCCGAAGCCGCCTGGATCTCGGTCGTCGGCGGGCTGATCCAGGGGTTCGGCCAGCGCGACCAGGAGCTCGGCATTCCTGTCCTGGCCGTGTTCGTCGTCGCCGGGATCGTCCTTGCCCGGCTCGTCGGGCAACGGCTGGAGCGCGCCTGGCCGGTGGTGGCATTGGGCCTCGTCGCCGTGGGCGGCCTGGCCGGCTGGTTCCTGC
>JACCVQ010000036.1 GCA_013698095.1 Chloroflexota bacterium | reverse complement strand
CCCGCGCACCCCGCGCACCCCGCGCACCGCCGCGCACCGCCGCGCACCGCCGCGCACCGCCGCGATCAGCATCCTTGATCGAGCCTGACCTGAACATGCACATCAGTCCCCTCGATTCCGCCCGATGAAGGCCCGGCCGTTGCCGGTGCCACGCGTGAAGGCCGGGAATCTGAACAGTCAGCATGATCAGAAGCGCTGTGGACCAGATCCCGGACAACTGGCAGGTAAGCGCCTCGCGCTATAACCCGGGCCATGGACGATCGACTGCTGCTCCTTCGGGTCGGAGCCACGATCAAGGAGCTCAGGGAAGCCATTCGTTGGACGCAGCGCGAGCTCGCCGCACGCTCGGGAGTGTCCCAGCCGCTGGTCTGCGCGATCGAGAACGGGCGGCTCACCAATCTGACATTCGCCCGCGTCAATCAGCTCTTGGTGGCGATGGGTGGGCGCCTGATCGTGGACGTGGCGAGACCCTGGCTCGGTGATCGACCACTCCAGCGCGACCCGGCTCACGTCCGCTGCGTGACCTACGTCCGACAAAGACTCGAGCGCGCGGGATGGCTGGTGATGACCGAGGTCGAGATCGGGGGCGACCGATCGAGGGGATGGATCGATCTGCTGGCGATCGATCCACGAACAGGCACGGTGCTCGTCATCGAAGTCAAGACCGAGATTCACGACGTGGGCGCGATCGAGCGGGCTCTCGGCTGGTACGAACGCGAGGCGTGGGCGGCAGCCCGGCGGAACGGCTGGCGTCCGAGGACTGTCATCGGCTGTCTGCTGGTTCTCGCGACCGAAGCAAGCGACGCCCGAATTCAGGTCAACCGTGCCGTATTCGAGCGCGACTTCCCCCTCCGATGGCGGGACCTGGTCGCGATCATGTCGGGCACTTCGCCCGTGAACGGTAGGCGGGCCCTGGCGATGATCGACCCCCGCAGCCACCGGCGCGCCTGGACGCGGCCGGCCAGGATCGACGGCCGACGTTCGGCAGCACCATACGCGGACTATGTCGCGTTCATGTCCCGGATCCAGCCAGCCGCTTGATCTCCCAACAGATCATGCTCGTCAGGGTGATTGATCCGATGTTGCACAACCGCGACTGGCGGTGCAGCCCCGCGGTCCATCTGAGCACGTTTTCGGGGGGCGCCACGCTCGCACCGACCATGGTTGATCAGGCACGCTGATCAACCGGGCGGGAGATCATGCTGCGGACGGGCGGCAGACCGGCGGCGTCGGGCCGCGCCGCGCGCTGCGCGCCGTTCGCCGCGGCGCCGTTCGCCGCTCGTGGGGCGTCGGCTATCCTCGAGCCATGATGAGCCGGCGATGCTGAGCGGCCGTCTCGGCGGCCACGATGAGCCACCCCGGATCCTGATCGTCGACGACGACCCGAACCTGCTCGTCCTGCTCGCCGACCAGCTTCGCGCCGACGGCTACCAGATCCAGACCGCGCGCGACGGCGACGAGGCCCTCCGCCGGCTGAAGAGTGGCTGGCCGGACCTCCTGATCATCGACATGATGATGCCCAGGATGGACGGCCTCAGCCTCGCGCGCGAAATCAAGGGCCGGGCAGATTTGCCGATCATCGTCCTCTCGGCGATCGACGCCGGCGACTCGAAGGCCGACCTCCTCGAGGAGGTCGCCGAAGACTACGTCACCAAGCCCTATCACTATCCGGAGCTCCGGGCCCGGATCAACCGCGTCCTGCGCCGGCTCGGCGACAAGGTCCCTCGTCAGAGCCTGGTGCTCGGCCCGGACCTCACCCTCGACCTCCACCGTCGCGAAGCGACAATCGGCGGGACGGACAAGGTGGCCCTGACACCAACCGAATCCCGCCTGCTCTACGCGCTTGCGGCCAACATCGGTCAGACCGTGACCACCGAGACCCTGCTGGCGCGGGGCTGGGCGGAGACCGAGGACGCGGACCCGTCCTACGTCTGGGTCACGATGCGCCGGCTCCGCCAGAAGGTCGAGCGCGATGCCAATCGCCCCGTCCACCTCCAGACCGTTCGCGGTGTCGGCTATCGGCTCGTTGCCGGCGCCGACCAGGCAGCGGCGATCGACCAGGCCGCGCCTCCGGCATCGGAGAGCGATACCACCACCGATGGCTGACGAGCGGCCGATCCTCGGCGGACCGGCCGTCACAGACGACCGACTCGGCGCCGACGACGGAGGACGGATCCGTGGCGCAGAAATCGACGATTCGCCGCCCGGCGAGCCCGACCTCCGAGCGTTCGAGGTGGAACGCGCAACGAGCCGGGCGTTCGCCGACACCGGATCGACCGGCGGGCTCGGGCTCAACCTGTCCTTCCGGACCCGCCTCACCGTCGGCCTCGTCGCGGCCTCGCTGATCCCCCTCGCGGCCTTTGGGTCGATCGTCCTGATCCTCGGCGAGCCGGATCAGGCCGGGACGTTGGGGCGGCTGCTCCTGTTCGTCCTCGTGGTCGGAGCGATGATCGCGATCCTGCTTGCGTGGCTCCTCGCGGCCGACCTGACCGCGCCTCTCCGGGCGATCGCCGCCGCCGTCGATCGAGCATCGGCGGGCGACCTGTCCACGCCGATCGTGGTCCCCGGCGAGGACGAGCTGGCCCGGCTCGCCGACAGTCACAACCGGCTCGCCGCCGACCTCGAGCGGCGCAACCGCGAGCTCGGTCGAATCCTCGAAGCGATCGAACGCGGGACGCCGCACGACGGCCAGGAATTCATTGCCGGCCGGGCCGCCAACGACGCCCGAGGCGCATTCGGCCTGATCGACGCGTACGTCATCCTCGTCGACCCGCGCGAGATTCCGACCGAGGAACGGGTCCCCGGCGAGTCACTTCCGATCCGGGCGGTCCTCCGAGCCGGCGGCGAGGAGCTCGGCGTGCTGGTCGGCCACCTGCCCGCCACTCGGCTTTGGGAGAAAGCCGACCAGGATCTCCTGCAGCTCTTCGCCAGCGAGGTCGCGGTCGCGATCCGGAACGCCCAGCTGTTTGCCCAGGTCGATTCGCAGAACGCCCAGCTGCTCGAGCTCGATGCCGCGAAGGACGACTTCCTGCGCGGCGTCAGCCACAACCTCCAGACGCCGCTGACCAGCATCCGGGCCTACACCGACCAGCTCGGACGGGACCGCCCCGATCGCCGACTCGGGATCATCGCCGAGCAGACCGATCGACTCTCGCGGATGGTCCGCCAGCTGCTGACCGTCACCCGACTGGAGTCCGGCGCGCTGAAGCCGCGCGGCGAGGTCGTCGCCCTGGCCCACCCCGTCCGCCGGGCGTGGGAGGCGCTTGCCGCCGAGGAGGTCCCGTTCACGGTCGATGACGGATCGGCCGGCTGGCTCGCGGTCGCCGACATCGACCAGCTCGACCAGGTCCTGTGGGCTCTCCTCGACAACGCGCTGAAGTACGGCGAGCGAACGCCGATCCACGTCGAGATCGCCCCGCTGCCCGAGCACGGCACCCTGCGCCTGACGATCTCCGACCTCGGCCAGGGGGTGGCCGAGGGCGATCGAATGCGGCTGTTCCGGCGCTTCGAGCGGGGCGCCGACCGGACCGCCGACGACGGCAGCGGGCTCGGGCTGTACGTGTCGCGCGAGCTGTGCAGGGCGATGGACGGCGACCTGGTGCTGGAGCCACAGATCGCCGGCCGCGGCGCATCGTTCAGCGTCTACCTGCCCGGCGAGCCTCCCGAGGAGGGTTGAAGGCGGTTCGATAGCAGACCTGATCCAATTGCAGTCGGCCGTAACGTGCGGCGCGATCGACGCCAACAGCCGGTCCGACAACTACGACGTCCGGCTGTCCGAGTAGCGGCTGATCCGGCTGCGGATCTCGCCCTTCAACTGGCGTCCGGGCTCTCGGGGACAGACGTGGCCGGCACCCTCGCGGATGCCGGCCATTTTTTCGTAGCATGGGTCGGGACCGATGTGTCCCACGCGGTCGTCAGGCGGGGTTGCCGACCTGCTCCCGCGAGTGGCTCGTCGTCACGCGGGCCGACTGCGTCCAGATGATCCGGCGCGGGTCCCCCGCGATGATCGCGACGGCGGTGGTTGCCAGGATCGGGGCGAGTGCGGGGGTGAGATCGGTCGCAAAGGCGAACAGTGCGCCCACCACCCACCCGGCGTAGAACCAAAGGATCGAGGCTGCGATGCGCTTCTTCATGTCCGAACAATCGTGCCGGCGATCGCCGGACGCAATGGTCATTTCGGTCGACCGAGTCCTACGCCAACGCAACAGCCGAGCACCGCAAGCGCGCACGCACGCGTGAGCGTCTGGCGCGAGGCCGGTCCGCAGCGCAGACGCCCTGGTCGCCGGACGGCAAGGTGCGATGCAAGGTCTCTCGGCGACGATCCCAGTACTTTCGAACTATTTGGAGTGGCTCATGAACACGGTGTCCGTTACGAAGCGGGGAAGGAAGCGCGTTGCGTCCGGCCAGAGCCTCGCGGAGTTTGCACTCGTCTTTCCAGTCCTGATGCTCATCATCGGCGGCGTGATCCAGTTCGGGATCATTTTCTGGGGGCAGAACTCTCTCAATCAGGTCGTCCGCGATGCCGGTCGCTACGCCGTGACGCAGATTGACTGCTCGCCCGCAAGCAAGGCGCAGGTCGCGAGCACGGTGACACAGCTCACCAGCTCCATGGGCGTGGCCAGAGTCGTTGGAGCGCCGGTCGTCACTATGCCGACGAACGGGGAGGTCATCGGAGGTCAGCCAGATCCGGTGAGCACGGCGTGTCCGGCCACGTCGAACACCGACCACGTGTGGGTGCGCATTCGTGTCAACGCTGAGGTGCCCATCTTCTTCCCATTCGTACCCGGCAACGGGTCGATCAGCTCAACGGCACTCTTCCGAATGGAGCCCGTCAATCCATGAAAAATCCTCGAGGGCAGGTTCTGCCCCTGTTCGCGATTTTCCTGATCGGCCTCTTCGCCATGGCAGCGTTGGCGGTCGACGTCTCGGCTACCTATAGCTCGCGACAGGCGTATCGAACGGCCGCCGACGCTGCTGCTCTCGCGGGCGCACAGGACCTCAAGACACCCGGATCACGCGCTGTCAATCCAAGCGATCGCATCGCCGCCCGCACGGACGCGTTGCTCTCACTGAAGAAGGCCTTCGGCGCGACTGCCACTGGCGCAGGCGCGTGTAACCCGGCGGCACAGATCGACTCTTGCGAGCTTGCGGGCACTCCGTTCCTCGTCTCGGTTGTCACGCCATCGCCAACATGCGTGACCTGCGATCCGAACCACTCCGTCCAAGTCACAGTGAGCAATCCGAGATTCGAGCTCAACTTCGCTCGCGTGCTCGGCTTTGGACAATTTCGGCTCGCCGTGACCTCCGTGGCCGGTCTTGCATTTGGCCGATCCTTCGCACTCCAGACGCTGCGACCGCCCAAGAAGAACGGCGCGATCTTCCTCGTGAACAACATCGAGATCGATGGCGGGTCCGTCGTCAACGTCCAGCGCGGCGATGTCGGCAGCAACGCAAACATGCGGTATTCCGGCGGGGGATCCGTGCTCAACATCGATCCCGGTTATGGAATGTTCTACTTCGACCCCCTCTCGGGGCCCGCTTGGCCAGGGGCTCCGATGCCGCCCGCGCAGGTCGT
The DNA here is from genome assembly GCA_013698095.1 of Chloroflexota bacterium. Lineage (GTDB taxonomy): Bacteria > Chloroflexota > Limnocylindria > Limnocylindrales > CSP1-4 > CF-46. Next base: position 11,868 of record JACCVQ010000036.1, on the reverse strand, counting down.
CCAGAAGATTCCCGAGCTGATGCCGGATCCCGACTACGTGTACCCCGCGATGCGTGGCTCACTGGGGAGCGCGGCGTGCGCAACCGGCCCTGCGAACTGTGCTCCGACTTTCAGCGAGGCGCGCACCTCCACGTGTGGCGCTGTTGGAGCGAACCCAGCGTGCACACGGGCGGACCTCGATCTCGCGACCTGCAAGGTCGAGGCGGACTTCCTGAAAGCCAGCGTCTATGCCGCGCCTTTCATGACGGCGCAGGCCTACAACCGGATCTTTTGCTACAAGCCCGGTGTCTACGACACAGCCAACCCCAAGCAACTCGCCGTCGGGACAGGTGATGTGGCGATCCTGCTTCCGGGCGCGTACTACTTCAAGAGCGGGCTGGACGTGAGCGGCAGGATCGTCGGCGGATACCGCCCGAGTTCGCCCGGAGTCGCGCTCGTGTTCGATGCGTGCTCGTCGCAGTGCATCTTCAGCGGCAACAACGCCGCCACAATTGCCCTGAACGCGGGCACAAAGTTTCCGCCCGGCGCGGCAGGAACGGGCGCAACCGCGGCAGTCGACTGGAACGGCCAACTCGTACAGACGAGCGGGCCCGCATCCCCGACGCCGCAACTGCCGATGACGCTGATGGTTCACAAGGATCCGACATGCTTCGTCCCAACGAGCCCTCCGTTCCAGGAGCCGGCCGGATGCGACCCGGGACCTGTCAACGAGACCATTAACATGGCTGGCGGCGGAAGTCTTGCACTCGAGGGCGTTCAGTACGCTCCGACCGACAACATCGCAATCAACGGAGGATCATTGGGCACCGGACAAGTGGGCCAGCTCATCGCTTGGACGCTGACCTACACAGGCGGCACGCGGATCAATCAGGAAGGGCCGCCTTCAGACGAACCGGGAATCCTTCGTCTGGACGCCGCATGCACTGTCCCTGGGACCGCATGTAATCCATAAGCAATCGCGCACCCAGGCTCTCGGGGGCCCGGGGGGCCATGGGCCCGGGGAGCGACGGAGCCGCGTCCGGCCCGGGCGCGGCTCTTCGATTCCGGACCGATCAGGCGGACGCGGACTAGTCCGGCACGTGACCATCGGCGGAAGCAGTCGGCCCTGTCGGGCTATGCACAGGCGCACCGATTCAAGGGATCGTGCAAGGACCGGCGGCGAACGTTGCCGTTGACCAGTCCACGCATAGGTGTCCCGAATGCTCTTGATGCTGCGCCGATGTCGCGCCGCCTTCCGCCCCCGCCGCTCGAGCCAGTCCCAGGGTCAGGCCCTCGTGGAGTTCGGGGTCGTCTCGATCCTGATGATCATGATCCTGGCGACCGTGGCCGACTTCGGGCGCCTGTTCTATGCCCAGATCACGGTCGAGAACGCGGCTCGGGCCGGAGCAATGGTTGCGGCACGGGCCCCGAGCTCGTATACGGGCGCCTGCGCCGGCGCACCGACCTCCACCAACAAGATCGGCTGCGCGATCGTCGCCGAGTCCCGAGGGTCGGGCACGACCTTTTCGCCGGCCGAGATCTCCGTCTCCTGCGTCAACTTCGTTGGGACCGTCGTGTCGTGCGGGGCGACCCCCGAGACTGACAAGCGATCCAAGGTCACGATCAGCAAGACCTTCGGCTTCATCATGCCGGTGCTGACCGCGATCATCGGCAACTCGATCACGATGAGCGCCAGTGCTGCAGCCGATCAGGAGTCGTTGCCGCCGGCATCGACGTTCGCGCCGCCGACCGTGGCGCCAACGGGCACCCCCACGGCCGCTCCGACGGCGACGCCGACCGCGGCGCCAACGGGCACCCCGACGGCTACCCCCACGGCGACGCCGACCGCGGCGCCAACGGCCACGCCCGCACCGTGCGTGACAGGGTTTGCGCCTGTTCCCGACCTCGTCGTTGGCGCCACGCCCGGCTCCCCGGAGACGGTCGCGGAGGCACGAGCCGAGTGGCTGACAGCCGGCTTCACAGCCAACAACTTCTCACCGAGCAACGGCCTCGGCACAAAGACGGTTTTGACCCAGGTCCCGAACGATATCGGCTACTGCAAGAGCGTGACGACATACGCCGTCACGGTGACGTACCGATGAGCAGGCGCGTGCAGGACGGGCGCCGCGGGCAGGGACTCGTCGAGTTCGCCTTGGTGCTCCCGGTCTTCATGCTGCTCACGTTCGGGATCATCGATGGCGGACGGGTCGTCTTCGCCAACAACAGCATGGCCCAGGGCACGCGCAGCGTCGCCCGGGTGGCCAGCACAACGTGCTTCCAAACGACTCCGGCGTGCAGCACCAGTTCCGGCCCGATTGCCGCGGCAATCGCCGGGCAGACCTCGGGAGGCACCAGCCCGACCTGGAGCGTCCAGTGCATCAACCCCGCCACCAACGCGGCCCCTACCAACACCGCTGGCGACTTCTGCAAGGTCGGCTACCTCGTTCGGGTTTCCGTCTCGTCCTCCTTCGGGTTCGTGACGCCCGTGGCCAGCTCATTCGGACCGATCACCGTCGGCTCCAGGACAGAACAGGAGATCCTCCAGTGATCGACCGCACCCGAGCCGCGTTCACCAGGGGACGGGAGCGATCGCGCGGCGCTCGCCGAGGCCAGACCCTCGTCCTCTTCGCGCTGAGCCTGACCGCATTCGTCGCGATCGCCGGTCTCGTCGTCGACCTGGGCGGCGCCTGGAGCCAGTCGCGAGGCCAACAGAAGGCCGCCGACGTTGCAGCCCTGGCCGGTGCCGTCAAGGAGGCGAACAGCGGTCTACGGGCAACGATCATGCAAGCGGCGATCGACTCCGCCGTCTCGAATGGTTACGGCGCCTCCGAAGTCACCGTCAACATCCCGCCGACGACCGGCAAGTACGCGCCCGGGGGAAGCAAGTCCGGGCCGTTGAGCACGAACGATTGCAGCACCCCGGCGCTATCGCCGTGCTGGATCGAGGTCATCATCAGTCGGAGCCACGCGAACAGCTTTAGCCGGGTGCTCGGGATGAACTCCTTTGACGTCAGCGCCCGCGGCGTCTCGGTCGCCGGCATCGCGAACGCCGTCTCGAATGGCGTGGCTCCCCTGATGTTCAATTACAAGTCGCTCGAGAAGTACGGCTCGACACCGACGACATTCTGTAATCCGAACCCGGCCAAGTGCCCCAGCAACTCCTCCTGGCCGACAGACGAGGGGGACTCGCAGTTCGCGTGGACGACCTACTGCGAGTCGAGCCTCAACTGCAACGTCAACAGCGCCGAGGCAAAGCAAATCATCAATGGTGGCAACTTCCAGGTCGAGGTGGCGCTCGACATGTACCTCGGTCCGCACAACGAGGGCGATCGGCCGTCCGTGTGTCACGCACTGCTCGACCAATACCCGAACGATGGAGACATGCCGGTCGCAATCAACGACGACGACGGCAATCTGATCGCCTGGTGGATCTGGCACCTCGACACCGCGGGCAGCAACTGCGAGGGCAGGAAGGGCGAGCAGCTCTCGGGCTGGTTCGTGTCGGACGCGACAGCAACCCTGCCCTTGACAATCGTCGCCGGCGGCGGGAAGGCAACTTTCGGGGAGACGATCGTTCGCCTAGTCGAGTGACCGCCTGACGCTCACCCAGGAATGACGATGGCCGTTTCTCGATGAGGACGGCCATCACCCTGTCCAGATCAGGGGACGTCGGGTCAGCGGATCCCGGTGTCGTAGCCGAGCTGGACGATCGCCATCCCCGCTGCCGCCACGACGACTTCGCTGGCCGGCGGCGCGCCCATCAGCCCGTCCACGGCATCGGCCTGCACTGAGTACTGACCGGGCGGCAGGCTGACGGTAAAGGCGCCGGCGGCGTCGGTCGTCATCTGGGCGACCTCCGTGCCGCTCGCGTCGATGACGTGGATCGTGGCCCCGGCAACGGGCCGGTCGGCGCAGTTCGGGTCGTTGGCCGAAACGACGGGACAGGTCGGACCGGCGACTGCCGTGCCGCGGATACCGGCCACGCCCGTGTCGCCGCCGCCGCCGCCCGTCCCGCCCGTGGTGGTGTCTCCGCCCGTGCCCGGCACACCGGCCGGCACGACGGGCCCATCCTCACGGTCGAACGTGACGGTCCCGGCCGGCGTCACCGTGTAGAACCAGTGATGGCGATTGATGCACCCGGCGGGGCAGTCACCCCACCCGATCTCGACCATGACCTCGTAGTTCGAGCCCTTGGGAACCACCTCGTAGAAGCAGCAGCCGCCGATCAGGTCGGGGTTCTTCGCCTTGAGGCCCGTGAAACGCGCGTCCGAGGCGAGGACGAGGGCCGCCGCGGCCTCTGGCGTGGTCACGGCCGAAGCCGACGGCGCCGCGGATGGCGAGGTCGAGGGCGAGGAGGGGGAGGGCGTGGTCGCCGGGGAGCAGCCGGTCGCGAGGATCGCGATGGTCGCGGCCGCAACGAGCGCCAGGATTCGGGCGGTTGCCGGGGATGATGGGTGGTGGAGGGTCATGGCGCAGCGACGATCATGGCACGCCGGAGGTTCCTGGGCAGGCGGAGGGCCGGTGCATCCGGACACCGCGCAGTCGCCTTCGAGAAGGGACGTCAGCGGCCGCGCGGCCAGACGAGCTGAGCGGGCTCGTCCCCGCTGCCGGCCGTCGGGCGGTCGTCCCAGTCGTCGCGAGCCGGCGCGAAGACGTCGATCACGACCGCCCCGCCCGGACCGGTGACGACCGAGTGCGGCGTGTGGCCGGTGATCCGCCACGTCCCGCCGGGACCGAGAACCCGCTCCTCGTCGCCGATCCGGAAGGTGACTTCGCCCTCGATGACCAGCCCACACTGCTCGTTCGAATGGCGGTGCTCGGGCACGATCGAATCGGGCGCCAGCTCGACGACCGCGATGGTGAGCCGCTCGCCCTGGACCCGCCGGGCAACGACGCCATCCCAGACCTGGATCGGGACGAGGTCGGCGATGTCGGCGAGGTTCGTCATTGGGTCCTCCGGCGGTTCGCGGTTGCCGGCCAGGCACGGCGGTCGATCCCAGCCTACCCGACGTTCCAGTGCGGGCGCTTTCGGCCCCGGCGGCGTTCACCCCGGCCGTGCGAGACCGCGACGAAACGCGCGATCATGCCTTCATGACCGCGGCGGTCCCCCACAACGAGCGCGAACAGGTCCACGCCGAGACGGCCGCGGTCTGGCGACGCTGGCTGCGCGCCAACCATCGCCGCTCGGACGGCATCTGGCTCGTGTCGTGGAAGGCATCGACCGGACGCACCCGGATGTCGTACGAGGAGTCCGTCGAGGAAGCCCTCGCATTCGGCTGGATCGACAGCAAGGCCGTGAGCCTCGATGACGAGCGATCGATGCTCTGGTTCACCCCACGCAAGCCCGGCAGCGGCTGGGCTCGCCCGAACAAGGTCCGGATCGAGCGTCTGGAGAACGATGGGCGGATGACCGACGCCGGGCGAGCCGTGATCGAGCGCGCGAAGGCCGATGGGTCGTGGACGCTTCTCGACGCCGTCGAGGACCTGATCGTGCCCGACGACCTGGCAGCCGCATTCGCCGCCGTCCCCGGGTCGCGGGAGCACTGGGACGCATTCTCTCGGTCCACTCGGCGGGCCGTGCTCGAGTGGATCGTCCAAGCCAGGCGGCCCGAGACACGAGCCCGTCGCGTCAGCGAAACAGCCGCCAGCGCCGGCCGCGGAGAGCGGGCGAACCAGCCGAGGCCGGACCGGGCCTGAGCCACGAGCCGAGACCTACAGATGCTCGGGCTCGCGCTCGCCCGCTGGCGTACCACTGGGCCGTCGGCCAAGAACGTGCCAGATTTCCATCTCCCCCTTGCCCTTGACCTCGATCCTTCCCCTGGATTCGCTCTCGAACTCGTCATCGAGAAGGTCGTAGGTGGCCCGGGTGATCTGGATCCGTCCCGGTGTCCCCTGCGACTCCATCCGGCTGGCCGTGTTGACGGCATCACCCCACAGGTCGTAGAGGAAGCGCTTTCGGCCGATCACGCCGGCGACGACCGGACCGGAGTTGATCCCGATACGAAGCTCCAGCCCGAGATGACCGACCTCATCACTCGAGCGCATGGCCTCGAGCATGTCGAGCGCCATCAAGACCAGCGCCCGGGCATGATCAGGCCGTGGCGTCGGAACACCGGCAGCGACCATGTAGCAATCGCCGATGGTCTTGATCTTCTCGAGGTCGTAGCGCTCGACGAGCGCGTCGAAATGGCTGAACAAATGGTCGAGCATGCCGACCACCTCGGTCGGCGGGCGACGCTCCGACCACGGCGTGAAATCGACGACGTCGCCGAACAGGATCGATGCCGAGGTGAACTGGTCGGCGATGGTGTCGGTGCTGTCCTTCAGCTTCTCAGCGATCGAGCGAGGCAGGATGTTGAGGAGCAGGGTCTCGGACTTGGCCTGCTCGACCCGGAGCGCGCTCAGTGCCTCCTCGCGCTGTTTCGCGAAGACCGCGAGCAGCGTGAAGACCATCGTGCCCCCGACCGAGATGTTGAGCGCGATCATCACGCTCTGGAACCACTCCGGGAGCTCGGACAGTCCGCCGTAAACCTCGCCCGCGAGCCCCGACAGGAGGAAGACGCCAAGGAACCCTGCGAACCAGAGGAGCCCAGAGCGCCAGCCGCGAAATACCAGCGCACCAAGCGGCGCCATGATGCCCCACAGGCCGACACCTCCCGACGCGACAAAGCCACCGACGAGAGCCGTTGAAAGCGTCGGGGCGAGCAGGATGGCAACGAGCTCCATCCGCAGAAACGTCTCGGCGTCCCGGGTGCGGGCAAAGATCAGGACCGCCGCGACGGAGACCCCGAAGTACAGGTACGCGAAGAGACCGGCTGGCGTCCCGAGCGCCAGATAGAGCGTTCCCCAGATCGCCGCGATCGGGAGGATCAGGACCGCGATGACGACGAGCAATGACTTGCGGAAGCGCCGCTCGTCGTCGTCCATCGGATCGGCGCCAATGAGGGCAATCCGTGCGATGACAGCAGTTGCACCGGTGCGGATGCGGCGGACCAGGTTCACGCCGCAGACGGTACTCGCTGCCTGCGGCCGCGTGCCGGGCGTTCTCGAGCGCGTGGGAACTGCGAACGATACGCAGAACCGGGATGCACCCGGGTCAGATGAACGTGGTCTACATCGTCGACGTCAATGGCGAGAGGCTCGTCATCCATACGTGGCACATGGCCGGAACGTCCGCGGCCGATGTCGCGGAGCTCGATGCCATCGTGGCGTCGATGCGGATCGCGCCCTGATGGTGCCTCTGTCGAGTGCCCGGCCGGTCGTGCGCCTCGTCGAGTCCGAGACGAGCGTGCTCCGTGCGGATCGACCTGTCTTCAATCTGCACCTATACTCGTGCGGCGCCGACATAGCTCAGCGGTAGAGCAGCTGTTTCGTAAGTCTCTAGCCCTCTGCGCAGTGCTACAAGCGTGGAGGCCCGATACAAACGGGCACACTTATCAGCTATTCGCGCGGAGCCCCTGACCGCCCAGGATCGCCGCTACGGCCCGTTTCCGCCTCGAGCCGATCCTAACTACCTGAAATCCTCCCACAAACCGGTCGTCAGGTCCACCGTTCGGCTGCCCGAACGTGGCGACTAGAGCACCCATCCAGGGCGTCGGATCCGTGAACCCCGTGACGCGTCATGGATCGCGTCGCCCAGCGTGCTTTAGGGGCTCGGGATGGCATTACAGCCGATGATTCTGGCGGTCCCACGCTCAGTAGAGCTGATAACCACGCCTTGCGCCCTGGCCGTCTGAGTCCAATCAATCGAGTCTCCGCGAAACCCAGTGCGGTTCAGATGGCGTACGTGACCGCGGTCGCGTCCGGATATATCAGCTTGGTCCGGTTTCCGTCGAGATCGTAGCGATAGCCGACCGATTTCGGCCCAGGGCTGGTGAGCGTGATGAGTTGGTCAGTCTCGTCGTACACGCCGGATACGAGTGGGAGGGCCGGTCGCGCTCATGCACGCGAACCGTGGGCGTCCCTCGACGCGCCGTCTCGAGCCTCACCTCGCGGCGCTCCGAGAAATCAGTTGCCGCGCACAAGAGTGATGCCTTCGACTAGCAAACCAAGCGCTACAAGGACCATGGCGAATCCGAACAACGGCAGGGGGCTGGCGCCCCCGCAAACGTCCTGCCCCTGACACGAAATCAAGGTATTCAGCGCGCCATACAGGTAGAAGCCGCCAATGCCAATCAGCATGCCTCCCCCAACCGCCGCACGTGATCGACCGTCGAAGCCATCGCGTAGGCCGGTGACAGCGACGAACAACCCCAGCAAGGGCCCGATAACGAGCGTTAGAAACACAAACGAGGTGGCGAGCCCCATGAGCGCCCCAATGAGTACCCCAGCAGCAAGACCAGTGACCCTCGCCCTACCGCCTTGGACTTTCACCGTGGCCATCATCAAAATCCTGGAAACGCGCCGTATGCCGTGATCTTGTCCCAATGGAACGGGAAACATTCATCGACGCTGTCGCTGGATTGACTCCATGGGGCCGTGCCATTGGCGTGACCCCACATCCGGACGTAATAGTAGTGGGTATAGGTAGTCGGCAACGGCACGCAGAAGGTGCTCTTGTGGTCAGATGTGGTCGTTCCGAGAATGGACGTATTGCCCGACTGGTAGGCGGCGGTGAGGGAGCTGGAGATTTTCGACCATTGCGTGAAAGTGAACCAGTTGAAGTAGCCGTTGGCATATGCACTCGAAACGGTTGACCCGTTGTACGACCAATGGACCTGCGTGACGTCCTGATTCACTTTGATGTTCGCCGGGTCCATCCAGAAGATCCGGATATACGCGGTCTGGGAACCGGAGCTAAGGGCAGACAGGGCATCCGCGGCGCCACCGGACGGTGAGGGTGTCGCGACCGAGTTGGACGATTCATTGCCATTCGTGCCAGCGGGCGTCAAATCGGTTGGTGTTCCGGCTTCCACAAGCTTTCGGCATCCGGTCGGATCCAGTGCGATGGTCCGCTCTTCCCAGCCGCCTGGAGGGACCGTGGCCGTCGGTACCGCGAATAGCAACACCTCTGGCGCGCGATCCGGCGCGTGGACGCTGCGATCGACTCGAGCGACGTGTCGTAGGCCTCGGCTAGGGCAACGACCTCCAGAAGTAGCGGGGCCACTTGGTCGGCCTCGATGGCCACAAGACGTCGCTCGCTGATTCCCGTTCGCTCCGCGGCAACGGCGGCATCGAGCCGCCTGCGCTGCCGCAGGTGTTGCAAGATGGAACCCAGCGTAGGCGGGTCCACACGACCTCCTGTTATACCCGTTTAGACTTGCGCAGTCCCGAGAGGCTACACCGCCCCGACTAGCTAAGAGTCAAGTCCTATCTGGTATAAGAAGGTTTGCACCTGCGCCGCCCGCAGTGGAGACGACCGTGAGAGATGGGCAACCAGTCAGCCAGGAGGACCTCGCCGTAGGACGCCGCCTTGCCGCCATCCGCAGCGAGGTTGGCCTGAGCCAAGCAGAGGTGGCCCGAAGGTTGGGATTCGCCCAGAGCCGGATCGCGAAACTCGAGACGGGCACCCGCCGCCTGCTCTTTTCCGATGCCGTCGCCATCACCGACCTATATGGAGTCGACCTATCTGCCCTGCTTGAACATCTGCCGGCCGAGCCCTTGGACGAGGCCGCAGGAGGGGCGGATCGAGAGAAGCGGGATCGGCAGGCGGCGACAACTGAATGCCGGCCTTGATGCTCGCGGCGCTTGCGCCGTCGTGGCGTCGAGCAAAGTTTGCGTCGCGGAGAAGCCCCGGAAGATGCCCTCGGGGCGGCGATCTCGCCCCTTCGGAGACCGGCGTGTGGCGGGCGGAAGCCTCCCTTGACGGGAACCTCGGGACCGGACGATCCTTCGGCCATGGACAGTCAGATTCGCCCGCTCGTGGCCTCCCGGTTCCGCGTCGCCACTGATCGACCCGTTCCGGGGACCTATGACCCTACCCGCCAACTCCATCTCGACGACCACGGTTCGCCGATCGCGACCGTTGGCCCGAACGCGGAGACCGTCACCGAGGCGCGCGCGGAGCCGAGCGATCCCTCCGAGCCGCCGCTCTGGCTGCTCGAGACCTTCACGAAGGTCGTCGCTGAGGACCCGGACGACTTCCGGGCGATGACCGACACCGAGAGCCGGACCCGGCCCGATCCGCCCGACCCGAACCTTCTGCCGACGGTCATTCTGCCGGCGGACGACTCGGTCACCGGGATCGTCGCCTTCTGAGTCGGCCCGATATCGTCGCGGTCACCTACCGCGACGATATCTCGGCGGACCTCGTCGTTCTCGCCGCGGAGCGATGAGGCATCGATCTGTTTCGGTTCAACACCGAGGACTACCCTTTTGGCGTCCGGCTGACGCTCGACCCTCTTCGGCCCGCGGACGGCCGATTGGTCGGTGACGACCGCGAAGTCGAACTCGGAGCCGCTCGCGGGATCTGGCTTCGTCGCCCACGATGGCCGATCACGGATCCCGATCTTGATCCTGCCGATAGGGCGTTTGCACAGCAGGAAGCGGTCGCAGCCATCGGCGGCGCCTGGCGAGTGCTCGCGGACCGCTGCATCAGCCCGCCGGACGTGATGCAGGCCGCACGCTGGAAGATGTCGCAACTCGCAGTTGCTGGCCATGTGGGTCTTCCGGTGCCGCAGACCCTCGTGACCAACGAGCCTGCGGATGCAGCGTCCTTCGCAGCATCCGGTCCAACCATCGCGAAGGCGGTCGCCGAAGTCAGGGTCGAGACCGAAAGCGAAGTGCTCGTCGGCGAGACATTCGGACTCGATGACACCTTCGATCCGGCCGCGGTGCGCCCGACGCCGGTTCTCCTCCAGCGTCGAGTGGATAAGGTGGCCGACGTGCGGGTCACCGTCGTCGGGCGAAACCTGTTCGCAGTTCGGATCGTCACCCCCGACGGCGCGCCGCTCGACTTCCGTCAGACCAAGCCAGACGACTGCCGCTTCGAGGTGTTTGGCCTGCCGGGCGCTGTCGAGCGCGGTGTGCTGGGGTACCTCGACTCCTTCGGCCTGCGTTTCGGCGCTTTCGACTTCGCCGAAGATGGGGATGGCACGATGTGGTTCCTGGAGTGCAACCCGGCCGGCCAATGGGGCTGGCTGGAGCCATTCACCGGTCTCGATATGACGGGAGCTCTGGTCGACTTGCTCCTCAATCCGACGAGCGCATGACGACTACGTGGCGCGCGCGCCTGCTCGGCGCGCGTGACTTTCTCGCCTTCTGGGGACCCCTTGCAGACGACACCTATCGAGGCGACACGAAGAAGACCTGGGAAGCTGATTTGCGGCGCGATCTGGGATCGCGCGACAACGACACCCTGGACGCATTCGCGGCACGCTGGCAGGCCCGCTATAACGAGATCGAGGCTACGCGCGGGACCATCACCGGTCGAGCCGGCTCCCTGCTCCTCTTCGTCGGCGTTCTCACCACCGCCGCCAGTCTCATCGCCCCGGCGCTCAGCGGTGCGCCGAAGTGGATCGTCGGCCTGTTCATCATCGTGGGTTTGTTCCTGCTCTACGCGGGCGTGGCCGCGGCGGTTCTGGCGGTTCGCGCCCAACGAGTCAGTCAGTGGGACTCGCCCCGAATCGACGTGAGCGATGCTATCGATCAGCGGTCAGTGAGGCTGAAGTACGCAACTGAGATCTACGTCGCCGCCGAACAGAACCGACTCAGGGTCCGCCGGCCCGTCGGCATGCTGCGGGATGGCCAGTTGTTCGCGATGGGAGGCATCCTCTTCATCGCGATGCTGGCCGTGCTGTCTGTCACGGCGGCCATCGTGAAGCGGCCTACCCCGGCCGCCGCGCCGGTCGCGCCACCGGCTCCCTCAGTCAGTTTGCGTATTCCGGTGAAAGCGATCAGTCAGTCCGGAGTTTTCGATCACCCACGGTCGGAGGCCGCGAAGCGGCCGAC
>JACCVQ010000212.1 GCA_013698095.1 Chloroflexota bacterium | reverse complement strand
GTGCTAACGTCCCCGCCATGACGTGGCAAGCACGCAAGCGCGCCTGGGAGGCCCAGCGGCTCGCCGCCGCCCTCGGGCGCTCGCCCGAACGCCAAGCGCGGTTCACCACGATCAGCGACACGCCGATCAACCGCCTCTACGGCCCATGGTCGTGGCAGACCACGCCGGACGGCAGTCCGGCCGGCGGCGGTGGCCCGACCCTCGTCGACCACCGCGGCGACCGCCTCCGCAAGGAGGAAGGCCGTTGGGACGACTTCGACCCCCTCCGCGACGTGGGCCTCCCCGGCGAACCGCCGTTCACCCGCGGCATCCACCCGACCGGCTACCGCAGCCGGACCTGGACAATGCGGATGTTCGCCGGCTTCGGCGCTGCCGAGGACACGAACGCCCGCTTCCGCTCGCTCCTCGCCGCCGGCCAGACCGGGCTCTCGATCGCCTACGACATGCCGACCCTCTACGGCTACGACACCGACGACCCCGAGGCCGAGGGCGAGTTCGGGACGTGCGGTGTCGCCGTCAGCAGCCTGGCCGACATGGAGGTCCTCCTCGGCGGCCTGCCGCTCGACAAGGTCTCGACGTCGATGACGATCAACAGCCCGGCCGCCCCGATCTGGGCGATGTACATCGTCGCTGCCGAGAAGGCCGGGGTCCCGCGGGCGGCCCTCGAGGGCACCCTCCAGAACGACATCCTCAAGGAATTCGTGGCGCAGAAGGAGTTCCTCTTCCCGCCCGAGCCGTCGATGCGCCTCGTGACCGACACGATCGAGTTCGGAACCAACGAGATGCCGCGCTGGAACACGATCTCGATCAGCGGTTACCACATCCGCGAGGCGGGGTCCACCGCCATCCAGGAGCTGGCGTTCACGATCGCCGACGGGATGGCCTATGTCGAGGCGGCCCTCGAGCGCGGCCTCCGGGTCGACGACTTCGCTCCGCGTCTCAGCTTCTTCTTCAACTCTCACTCGGACTTCTTCGAGGAGATCGCCAAGTTCCGGGCGTCGCGCCGGATCTGGTTCAAGCTCATGACCGAGCGCTACCGGGCCGAGAACGAGCGCTCCACCTGGATGCGCTTCCACACCCAGACCGCCGGCGTGTCGCTGACGCCGCAGCAGCCGCTCAACAACCTGACCCGGGTCGCGACCCAGGCCCTCGCCGCGGTCCTCGGCGGGACCCAGTCACTCCACACCGACGCCTACGACGAGGCACTCGCCGTGCCGACGGCCGAGACCGCGCTCCTCGCCCTCCGCCAGCAGCAGATCCTGGCGGAGGAGACCGGCGTCGCGAACACGATCGACCCACTCGGGGGGTCGTGGTTCGTGGAGGCGCTCACGAACGAGACCGAGCGCGACGTCTGGCGCTACCTCGACGAGATCGACCGCCGCGGCGGCATGGTGGCGGCGATCCGCGAGGGTTATCCGCAGCACGAGATCGCCGATGCCGCCTACCGCTACCAGCGCGAGTTCGATGCCGGCGAGCGGCGCGTCGTCGGGGTCAACGCCTACGTCGATGAGACGGAGCAAACCGCGATCCCGGTCCTGTCGGTCCCGCCGGGGTCATTCGAGGCCCAGATGGCCCGCCTCGAGCGGACGCGTCGCGAGCGCGACGCCGAGGCGGTCTCGTCCGCGCTCGCGGGCCTCCGCGACGCCGCGTCCCGGCCGGGCACCAGCGAGACGAACCTGATGCCGCACTTCATCGCGTGTGCCGCCGCCTACGCCACGCTCGGCGAGCAGTGCGGCGTCCTGCGCGAGGTCTTCGGGGAGTACCGCGAGCCGGTCCTCGTCTGAGGGACGGGGGCCTCGTCGTACTCCCGCCGCCATTCGCCGGCGCTGGCCGCTACGATGCGGCGATGTACACCGATGCCCTGTCATTCCTCGAAGACGAGCGCGACGCCTGGCGGCCGTACGAGGCTCTCGCCCAGTTGACCGACGACGAGCTCGAGCGGCCGGTCGAGGCGGCCCACGGCTGGTCCGGCCGCGACCTGATGGGCCATCTTCTGACGTGGCAGCTGCTGTCGCTCGACGTGGCCAAGGAGCTCGCGCTGAACGACCTGTCGCCGTCGCGAGCCCGGGCGCAGGCTGAGTGGGACGAGCGCGGCGGCGACGTTGTCAACGCCGAGGCCGAGGCCGATTGGCGCGCCAAGTCGATCGGCGACGTCCGCGATGAGTTCGCCCGGGTGGCCGGCGAGCTGCGCGGCTTCCTGACCGTCGTGCCCGAGACGCGCTGGGTGAAGAACGCCGAACAGCAGCGGTTCTTCTCCGAGGAGACGATCGAGCACTACGACGACCACAAGGCCGATCTGGCGGCGATCCTCGCGGCCGCCGGGCGCGGATGACGGACGAGCTCGGACCGGTCGAGCCGCTCCCGGATCTGACGCTCGAGGTCGTCCTTGCGGCGGCTGCCGAAGACCTCCTGGGCGTGACGGCGGGGCCGTCGCCTGGCGGCACTCAGTGGTCAGTCGGCGCGACGACGTTCGCCATGTTGACCGGGGATCTGGCGGAATTCCGGCTGGATCCCCTCGTCGTCGCGGCCGCGCTCCGAACGCCCGATACCGCGCCGTCGCCGCGCGGCCACGACTGGATCTCGTTCGCGCCGACCCTCCTCGACGATCCGGCGGTGGACCGGGCCGAGGCATGGTTCCTCAGCGCCCATCGCCGCTTGACCCCGAAGCGGGCCGACTAGGGGGACGAGCGGACTCCTCGTTTCCGCCTGCGCGATTTCCTGCCCGACGTTCAACCTGGGCGCCTTGGGCACCTTTGCGCCACCAGAGCAGCGTGACCGCCGCGGCGTGGCCGCGCCTTCTGGGAATCAAACGACGCCGCCCGGATCGGACGGCGTCGAGGATCGAGTGGCGCAGACGTCAGGCCTCGGCGGGTGCCTCGGTCGGGGTCTCGGCGACGGTGTACTGGGCCAAGCCGAACTGGGCCTCGAGCGCCTCCATCGGTCGGGCGCCGGCGACGCCCATCGGCTGCTGGCCGGGGCGGAAGAAGGCGATCGTGGGCAGGCTCATGATGTTGAAGGCCTGCGAGATCCGAGGGTTGGCGTCGACATCGACCTTGACAACGTCGACCGCGCCCTCGTACTTGGCGGCGATCTTCTCCATCTCGGGCGCGACCATCTTGCACGGCCCGCACCAGGCGGCCCAGAAGTCGACCACGACCGGCTTGTCGTTCTTCAAGACAAGCTGCTCGAAGGTCTCGTCTGTTGCGTGCTGGAGGGTCATGGGATGAGTTCCTTTCTTGCCCGCGGGATCCGCGCGGGTTCGGGTTCCAAAGATCCGAGGGTCAGGCGCTGTGGCCGGCGAGGCTCTGGATGAGGCGGTACGCCTCGAGGACGCGAACGTCGCTGAGGCGGTAGAAGACGGTCGAGCCGTCCTTTCGACTCTGGACGAGACCGGCGCTCCGGAGGACGGCGAGGTGCTGGCTCATGTTCGGCACCTGGCAGCCAACTCTTGTCGACAGGTCGCTCACCGAGAGCTCACCGGCCGACAGCGACTCGAGAACGCACAGGCGCTTCGGGTCGGCGAGGGCCCGGCCAACAGCGGCGTAGCGCTGCCGGTCGAAGTCGCTTGAAGTGGCGGGGATGTCCAACATCGAAGCTCATGATGTCATCATTTGCGCAAGCACGCAAGTCCTACCGGCATCGATGTGTGCCAGGGACCTTGCAACGACGCACGGCGACCGCCTGAGCGAGCGCGGTCCGGATGCGATACTCGTCCAGATGACCACCGCCCAATCGCTTGTCGGGCTGGACGAGATCCTCGCCGCCCGTGAGCGGATCGCGGGCCGCGTCCACCGCACGCCGTTGCTCTCGAGCGCCACCGCGTCGCGATTCCTGCGCGAGGCAGGCGGTCCACGCCTCGCCGGCGACCGCCTGTACGTGAAGGCCGAGCACCTCCAGAAGACGGGCTCGTTCAAGGCCCGCGGGATGACGAACCGGATCGCGACGCTGGACGCGGATCAGCGGGCGCGCGGGGCGATCACGATGTCGGCCGGGAATGCCGGGCAGGCGTACGCCTGGGCGGGGCGCGAGGCGGGCGTGCCGGTCACAGTGGTCATGGCGGCCGCGGCCAATCCGACGAAGGTCCAGGCCTGTCGCGACTACGGCGCAGAGGTCGTCCTCGAAGGGTCGCACGTCGGCGAGGCGTTCGCGGCTCTCGAGCGGATCCGTGCCGAGCGGGGCCTGACGTTCGTCCACCCGTTCGAGGACGCTGCCGTCATCGCGGGGCACGGTTCGGTTGGGCTCGAGATCCTCGAGGACCTGGCCGATGTCGACGTCGTCGTCGTGGGCGTCGGCGGGGGTGGGTTGATCTCGGGTGTCGCGACCGCTCTGAAGGAGCAGCGACCAGGCGTTCGGGTGTACGGCGTGGAGCCGAGCGGTGCGCCGGCGATGACGGTCGCCTTCGCGGCAGGCGAGCCAGTCCCGATCAACCCGGTCACGGTCGCGGACGGGCTCGCGGCGCCCTTCGCCGGTGCGCTGACGCTCGCGATGTGCCGGCGCTACCTCGACGGCCTGTACGAGCTCGACGACGCGACGATCCTTGCCGGGGTCCGCTTCGGGATCGACCGGATGAAGCAAGTCCTCGAGCCGGCCGGAGCCGCTGCACTGGCCGCTGTGCTGTTCGGGCGGATCCCGATCCGGGACGGCGAACGGGTGGCCGTGCTGGCTTCTGGCGGCAACATCGATACGGCCCGGATCGGGGAGCTCATCGCCGCAGCCGAGCCACTGCCAACGAGTCTGGGCGGAGGACGGCGTGACGACTGACGACGAAGACCCGCGGCCGGGCGACCCGGCCGATGCCCCGTTGCCGCCGCCGGACGCGCAATCCGGGGGATCCGGACCCGAGCACCCAGCGGCGCCAGAGACGCCAGCCGGCCAGCTCCGGCTCGGTTCATCGCTTCCCTGGGAGGAAGCGTCGGCGGCCGCGCCCGCGCTCGGCTGGCGTTCGGTCCTGGGACGCGGTCTCGACCTGAATGTCGCCGCGGCGCACCACGTACGCGGAGCGTCCATCCGGATGGGCTTGCTCGTTCTCGCCGCAGCGGGACCGCTCGTCATCATTCTGCTCGCGATCGTTCAGCGCCTGAATGCTCTCGGTGAGCTGGACGGCGCCGTCCTCGATCAGCGTCAGGTGATGGTCGCAATCGATGCAGCGAGCGGACCGATCGTCATCGCGTTCATGATCGGCTTCTACTGTCTCGCGGCGCTCTCGGTCGACAGCCAGCTCCTGGCCGTCAGCCTGATCGCCTCGACCGCAACCGGCCGAGCGTTCGAGCTGCGCAGTGCCCTCCAGCTCGTTCGGATGCGCTTTTGGCGCCTGCTCCGCGCGAACCTGCTCATCGCCGTGATCCTGTTGGTGCCGCGCTCGATCGTTGAGGGCCTCATCGCCCCATCCGGTGTCGTCAGCGAGTCGCAGTTCGTGGCGCTCACCCTCCTCGGGGTCGTCCTATCCGTGCCGTTCGCGTACGTGTCCGCCTGGATCATCCTCGGCGCGGTCGGGGCACGCGAGTCCGTGCGACGCTCATGGCAGCTCGTCAGGGCGCGTCCGTCGCTCGCGGTCGTGATCGCCATCGTCAACGTGATCGTTCAGACCCTGGCGGCCTTCGCCCTCGGCGCCGGGGCGGACCTCCTGTCCCGCTTTGGCGCTGCGCTCGGGCTCGACCGAGCCGAGGGTCTCAGTCTTTTCCTGCCGCTCGGTGCGATCCTTGCCCTGGGGGTGGTCGCCGCGGGCTCGCTGCTCCTCACGATTGCCGCCCTCACTGCGGCGCCCCAGGTCGTCGCCTTCCTCGGCCTTTCGGGCCCGGACTACGGTCTCGATGCTCTCCGTGACCCGGACAACCCGTTCGCGCCGCCGCACCGGGAGCCATTCGTGACCCGGGCGATGAAGGTCGCTCTCGTCGTGGAGGCGATCGTTGCCGCCCTCGCCGTCCGCGCCCTCGTCTGACGATCAGACGCCGAGCTCCTCGAGCCGGTCGTCGTCGATGCCGAGATGGTGGGCCAGCTCATGGATCACCGTGATCCGGACCTCGTCAGCGAGGTCGTACGGGTCGGCGAAGTCCTCCTCGAGGGGCAACCGGAAGAGTGTGATCCGGTTGGGGACGGCCGACCAGTCGGCGCCGTACTCGGTCCGGGGCACGCCCTCGTAAAGGCCGTAGAGGGTGTCGCCGTCGGGCAGGTCGTTCTCGCGCCGCTGCTCGGGCGTGGGCTCGTCGTCGATCACGACAGCCACCTCGCCGAGCGCCTCGCGAAACGGCGACGGGATGGCGGCGAGCGCCCGCTCCACGAGCCGCTCGAACGGGACGTGGATCAGCGAGGAGCGGGACAGGGCGGTGCGAGCTCCGCGACGGCGTTTCGGCATGGCGACCTATCGTAGTCGGGTGCCCCATCCCGGCCCGCCCGATCCCGCCCCCGATCCAGCCGCGGGTCCGCCCGATCCGCCCGGCTTCGTCGTCGTGGTCGAGCCCGGCGACCGGATTCATTTCCTGGACTGGGGCGGCAGCGGCGACCCGGGCATCGTGCTCGTCCACGGCCTGGCGGCCAGCGCCTGGGTCTGGGCGCCGGTGGCTCGTCGCCTGATCGCCGCCCGTCGGACAATCGCCATGGACGTCCGGGGGCACGGCCTGTCGGATGCGCCAACGGAAACCGGCGCGTACGACCTCGACATCCTCGGGGCCGACGTCGTCGCCGTGGCCGAGGGCTCGGGCGCCCTCGATCCCGATGACCCGGACGCACGCGTGGTCCTCGTCGGCCACGGCTTCGGGGCGATCGCGGCGGTCGCGGCGGCTGCGGCGCTCGGCGATCGCTGCGCGCGGCTCGTCCTCGTCGATGGCGGGCTCGATCACCTCCCGAGCGCGACCGGGATGGATGTCGACGAGTTCCTGCGCGGTCTCGACGAGCCGCCCGAGGTCATGCGCTCGATGGCCGCCTGGCTGGCCGATCGACGCGCCTGGGATCCCGGCACGTGGGACGCCGACCAGGAACGCGCGACCCGCGCCGCCGTCGTCGAGACGCCCGCCGGCCGGCTCGTCCCGGCCACGCGGCCGCATGCCCTCGAGGCAACCGTCCGCGCGATGTTCGAGTATCAGCCCGCGGTCAGCCTCGCGGCGGTCAGCGCGTCGATCGTCGTCGTCCGCCGGATCACGCCGGGCGACGAGACGGCGGCCACGGCGGGCGCCCCGTTGCCGGTGGGGCCGGACGCCGACGTGACGGTGGTCGACGTGACGGCGCCCGGCCACAACCTTCTCCGCTATCGACCGGACGAGGTCACGGCCGCGATCCTCGGCCGTTAGGCTTCGCGGCGCCGCCGTCCGCGCGGCCGACGGGCGAGCCGCCCGATGCAGTCGAGGTTGCCGCCGTGCGTGTCGTCTACAGCCCGGCCCATCTCGCCCACGACGTCACGACCGAGACGGTCATGGGCGGCGTGATCCCCGCCAACGAGGTCGCCGAACGGGCGGAGCGGATCCGGACGACGCTCGAGGCAGACGGCGGCTTCGCGATCGATGCCCCGACCGAGCATGGCACGGAGCCGATCCTCGCGGTTCACGACGCCGGGCTCCTGCGCTACGTCGAAGAAGCCTGGCCGGCTGCACGCGCCCAGTCGCTCGCTCGGCCGAACCTGACCGCGGACACGTTCCCGAACTTCCGGATGTTCGAGGGAATGTCGCCGGAGTTCGTTGCGGGCCGGACCGAGACGCGGTTTGCCGCCGGTCGGGCGGGCTGGTGGGGGCTCGATACCGCGAATCCGCTCGTCGCCGGGACGTACGGCGCCGCTCGCGCCGCCGTCGACGTCGCGCTCACGACCGTTGATCTCGTGCTCGGCGGGGAGCCCGCGGCCTACGGCCTGTGCCGGCCGCCGGGTCATCACGCCGCGCGCTCCATGGCCGGCGGCTACTGCTTCTTCAACAACGCCGCGATCGCCGCCGAGGCATTTGTGCGGGCGGCGGGCGAGCAGGTCGCGATCCTTGACGTTGACTACCACCACGGCAACGGGACGCAGCAGATCTTCTGGCGCCGCGGCGACGTTTTGTACGTCTCGCTTCACGCCGATCCGGAGCGGCAGTACCCGTTCTTCCTCGGCGCCGCGGACGAGATCGGCGAGGGGGAGGGGAGCGGCGCCAACCTCAACATCCCGCTGCCGGCCGGAACGGACGACTCGGGCTATCTCGCCGCGCTGGACCGCGGCCTTGCCGCGATTGCCGACAACCCGGGCGACGTGATCGTCGTCTCGCTCGGCTTCGACACGTATGGCCATGACCCGATCGGCGATTTCGCGCTCACGACGGCGGTCTACCACGAGTGTGGCCGGCGGGTCGCGGCGCTCGGGCGGCGGCTCGTGATCCTCCAGGAAGGCGGCTACCACCGGCCATCGCTCGGGGCGAACGCCCGGGCGTGGCTGCGCGGGGCGGAGGGCCGGCCGTACGAGTCGCTGCCAGCGTCAGGTTTCGGCGGCGATGGATCGGATCGATGAATGGGCAACGCCGCGGGCAGGGCCGCATCCTCGCCCCACGCGCCATGCCGTCGGTTCCCTGAGTCTCCTGGTATCGACGCGATCGATAACCCGCGGGTTGACGAGCGTGTAAGAGTGCCCGGCGCGTCGACCGTCCGCCGTTTCACGCTTGAACGATGACGCCGGACGCGGGCGTCGGAGATTGGTCGACGTCCGACCCCACGCACAAGCCCCGGAGTATCGATCCGGTCGATATGGAGGGAGCGAGCGAATGGGGCAAGGCTCCGGAAAGCGGACGCGGCCGCGCGTCGTACCATCCCGGCATGGCACGCACTTCAGATCTGCCCGACCACGTACGGGCCATCGTCGACGAGATCGAGACCGAGATCGGCGATGTGCCGCGCCAGGCGGAAACCCTGATCGAGGGCGCCGGCAGGCACGCGGGCAACGGCCGGGTCGAGGCTGCTGTGCACGAGATCCTGGTCGAGATCGGCGAGGACCCCGAGCGACAGGGCCTCCAGGGCACTCCCGAGCGCGTTCACCGGATGTACACCGAGCTGACAGCCGGTTACCACGTCGACCCGGAGCGCCTCATCAATGGTGCGATCTTTGACGTCGGATATTCCGAGATGGTCGTCGTCAAGGACATCCCGTTCTACTCGCTCTGCGAGCATCACCTCCTGCCGTTCTTCGGCCAGGCCGCGGTCGCGTACATCCCGCGCGGCCGGGTCATCGGGCTCTCGAAGATCCCGCGGATCGTGGAGATGTACTCGCGCCGGCTCCAGGTCCAGGAGCGCCTGACCCAGCAGATCGCCGAGTTTCTCTCGGAGCGGCTCGAGCCACAGGGCGTCGGTGTCGTCCTGGAGGCGACCCATCTGTGCGCGGTGATGCGCGGGGTCCGCAAGCCCGGCACGATCATGACCACGTCTGCCGTCCTCGGCCTGTTCCGGACCCGGGACAGGACCCGGGCCGAGTTCTTCGCCCACCTGGCACGGCCTTCGAGCGGCGCCTGAGGGGTCGATCGGCCCCGCCGTCGATCACGCTCAGCCCGGTGACCTCGCCATCGAGCCGCCGACGTCCTGGAATTCGACATCGTGGGCGACCCGTGGCCGGTGACGTGCGACTGCGGACGCGGACCGGGGCGACGAACCGTCGCCGTGTCACAATCCGGTCGTGACCGATCGGCCGATCAAAGTGCTCATCGCCAAGCCGGGCCTCGACGGGCATGACCGCGGTGCGAAGGTCCTCGCCCGAGGCCTGCGCGACGAGGGCTTCGAGGTCGTGTACACGGGCCTCCGCCAGACGCCGGAGATGATCGCGACCGCGGCGCTCCAGGAGGACGTCGACGTCGTGGGCCTGTCGATCCTGTCCGGGGCCCATATGACGCTCCTGCCCCGGATCACGAAGCTCCTCCGCGACTCGGGTCTCGAGGATGTCCTCGTGACCGCCGGCGGGATCATCCCCGACGTCGATGTGACGGCGCTGGCAGAGGTCGGGGTCGCGCGTGTCTTCGGGCCGGGCACCACGATCGCCGAAGTTGCCGACTATCTCCGGACGAACGCCCGGCCGCGCGACTGACGTGGCGGAGCCGGCGGCCACGACCGGCGGGCCGGCGGCTCGCGCTCACGACCTCGTGCTCGCCGCTCGGGACGGCGATCGACGATCCCTTGCCCGCCTCCTGACCGCCGTCGAGAACCGGACCCCGCTCGCGGAGCCCGCCCTGCGCGAGATGTACCCGCTGGCCGGCGCCGCCCATGTGGTGGGGATCACCGGACCACCCGGGGCCGGCAAGTCGACCCTCGTGGCGGCCCTGATCGGCGAGGTCCGCAAGGCCGGCCGGGCGGTCGCGGTCGTCGCGGTCGACCCGTCGTCGCCGATCACCGGCGGAGCCCTGCTCGGTGACCGCGTCCGGATGCAGTCGTACGCCGGCGATCGTGACGTGTTCATCCGGTCGATGGCCGCTCGGGGGCACGCCGGCGGCCTGGCGTCGACGACCGGCGCCGCGACGGCCGTCCTCGATGCCGCCGGCTTCGATCTGATCCTCGTCGAGACCGTGGGGACCGGCCAGAGCGAGGTCGAAGTGGCAGCGGCGGCGGACACGACTGTCGTCCTCGAGGCGCCCGAGATGGGCGACGAGGTCCAGGCGATCAAGGCCGGACTGCTGGAGGTTGCCGATCTCGTCGTCGTCAACAAGGGCGACAAGCCCGGCGCCCAGCGGACGGCGGCTCAGCTCCGGGCGATGCTCGTGGCGGGCGGCGGGCCGAAGGTCGGCGGCGACCCGTCGCAGGCGCGGCCGCGGCCGAAACGACCGGAGGTCCTGATCACCACCGCCGCCACCGGCGAAGGCGTGCCCGAGCTCCTCGTGGCGCTCGATCGGCACCGGTCGTCCAGCGCGACAGGCCCGACGGATTCGGCTCGCCTCGCCCGGGCCGACGCCCTGGTCTGGGCGATCGTCGCGGAGCGCCTGCGCGAGCGACTCCGCGCTCCGGACCAGTCCGACGCCACCCGGGTCACCCTCGCCGCGGTCGCCGATCACCGCCTCGATCCATATGCCGCAGCCGACGCCCTTCTCGCGGTCCTGGGTTCGGGGTCCGCGTCTCCCGCGCGAGACTGAGCGTCGTGGTCGCCCCGATGCGGCTTCTGACTCCGACGTTCGTCGCGCTCGGCGTCGCAACGCTCGTGTTCTACGTCGCAGGCGGGATCGTCATCGTCGCGGCGCCGCTCTTCGGCGAGCAGAGCCTCGGGCTGACGAAGGCGCCGGTCGGGTTCGCGATCGCGATCTTCAGCATCGCCGCGCTCGCGATGCGGCCCGTCGTCGGCGGGGTCACGGACCGGTTCGGGCGCCGCCGGGCGCTGCTCGTCGGAGCCGCCCTGACGGTCGTGGGGTTGCTTGCCCACGTCGTGGCCGTGAGCTTCCCGCTCTTCATCCTGGCCCGCTGCATCCTCGGCGCGGGCGAGGCGTTCTGGCTCGTCGCCGCGCTCGCCGCGGCCGCGGACCTCGCCCCGGACGGGCGCCGCGGCGAGTCGCTCAGCTTCCTGTCGCTGACCCTCTACATCGGGCTGGCGGTGGGCCCGTGGCTTGGCGAAGCGATCCTCGCTGGCGGCGGCTCGTTCGCGACGGTCTGGCTCCTCACCGCGGGCGTCGCCACCATCTCGCTCGTCGTCGCCTGGTTCGTGCCCGAGACCGCGCCGCCACACGCGTCCCGGGCGAGCGACGCGCCCCGGATCCGGCCGCGCCTGCTCCATCCCGCCGGGATCTTCCCCGGCATCGTCATCCTGCTCGGGCTGTCCGGGATGGCCTACTACCTCACGTTCCTCGCGAGCTATGTCCGGACGATCGGCCTGGACGGGGCGAGCCTGCCCCTCGCCGAGTACGGCCTGATCGTGGTAGTCCTGAGGATCGTCGGCGCCCGGTTACCGGATAGGATCGGCGCGGTCGCCCTGTCTGGATCGGCGCTCGCCGCGTCGGCCGTCGGGCTCGGAATCATCGCGCTCGTCCCGAACCTCAGCGGGCTGCTCATCGGGACGGCGCTGTTCGCGTTCGGGGTGGCGTTCATCATGCCGGCCCTCCTGTCGCTGACCGTGTCGCGTGTCCCACCCGAGGAACGTGGGACGGTCGTCGGCACGGC
Organism: Chloroflexota bacterium; assembly: GCA_013698095.1. Classification (GTDB taxonomy): domain Bacteria; phylum Chloroflexota; class Limnocylindria; order Limnocylindrales; family CSP1-4; genus CF-46. The sequence continues at coordinate 2,308 of JACCVQ010000212.1, read as the reverse complement.
CACGATCTTCATCGATCTCAGCTTCGGGATCGCGCCGGTCGCCATCGGGGCCGTTGCGGACGCCGGCGGCTACTCGCTCGGGTTCTTCGTCGCGGGCCTCGTCTCGGCGCTTGGCGGCGTCCTGCTCGTGGGGGGCGCGCCGCTCCGCCGGCTGCTCCGGCCACGAGCGGCTACTCTCGGCGGATGACGATCGAACGCTGCCTCGTCGCCGGGGCCGGGTTGATGGGCCATGGAATCGCTCAGTCGCTCGCCGCGACCGGCCGGACCGTCGTCCTGTACGAGCCCGACCTCGGGCGCGCCATGGCAGGTCGCGAGCGGATCGCCGCCAACCTGGACCGAGCCGTCGCAAAGGGCCGGCTGACCGCCGATGATCGAGACGCCCTGGTGGGGCGCATCGAACCCATCGACGACCTCGGGCGGGCCGCCGACGTCGACCTCGTCGTCGAGGCCGTGTTCGAGGACGTCGCGGTGAAGACCGCCCTCTGGGCAGAGCTCGATCGGCGCGCGCCGGCCGGCGCGATCTTTGCCTCGAACACGTCATCGATCTCGATCGACACCCTTGCCGGGGCCGTCGCCGAGCCTCGCCGCACGCACTTCGTGGGGATGCACTTCTTCAGCCCGGTCCCGGTCATGCCGCTGATCGAGCTGATCCGGGGTAGCGCAACGAGCGACGAGACGGAGATCGCGGTCCGCGCGCTCGCGGCGGACCTGGGCAAGCAGGTCATCGTGTCCGCCGATCGGCCGGGCTTCATCGTCAACCGCATCCTCATGCCGTTCCTGGCCGAATCGATGCGAGCGTTCGAGGAGGGGCTCGGCAGCGCCGACGATATCGACACAGGGGTCAAGGTCGGGCTGAACCACCCGATGGGCCCACTCGAGCTCGCCGACTTCATCGGGCTCGACGTCTGCCTCGGCATCATGAAGGTCCTGCAAGACGGGTTCGACCAGGTGCACTTTGCGCCGCCGCGGGTCCTCATCGAGCTGGTCGAGGCGGGGGATCTGGGACAGAAGACCGGCCGCGGGTTCCACACGTACCCGCGCGGCTGAACGTCCCGCCGGACGTCCGAGCCTGAACTGGCGGGGGATGATCAGGCGCGGTCGACGGCGAGCAGCCGGTCGATCATCGTCGCGACCGTCGCGATGTCGAACGGCTTGGCGAGAACCTGGACGCCGCGTTCCGTGGCGAAACTGAGCAGCTCCGGGTTCAGGACGTCGCCGCTCATGAAGGCGAAGCGGCGGCTGAGATCCGGATCGATCGCCGCGACTGCCGACTGAAACTCCGTCCCGCTCATCCCCGCCATCCGGTGGTCGCACAGGATCGCGTCGGGCGGGTCCGACGCGACGATCTCGAGCGCGACCGCGCCGGTCGACGCCAGGATCGGTTCGTAGCCGGAGCGCCCGAGGACGCGACCGAGGAATTCCCGGATGGAGGCCTCGTCGTCGAGCACCAGGACCCGGAGGCGCCGGCCGCCCGGATCGACCGGACGTGCGGCGGGAACTGGACCGGGGAGTGGTCCGGACGGCACGGGCGCGGTCGAGGGGGGCGCCGGCGGGCCCGATCGGGCCGTCGCCCGGGCAACCGCATATCCCTGGCCCGGCACCATCACGCTCGTCGTCTGCTCGACGGGACCGCGCCCCACCGGCAGCTCCATCAGGAACACCGCCCCGCCGCCGGGGTTTGGCTCATGGCGGAGCGTCCCACCGTGCCCGGCAACGATCCCGAACGAGACCGACAGACCGAGGCCCGTTCCCTCGCCGGGTTCCTTGGAGGTGACAAATGGCATGAACAGGCGGTCGCGCATCGCGTTGGCCACGCCGGGACCGTCGTCCGCGACGGAGATCACGACGGTCGGGCCGGCGTCTGTCGTTGACGCCCGCGCCGCGATCCGGATCAGGCCCGGGCGGCCTGCCTGGGCGATCGCCTGGGCGGCGTTGACGGTCAGGTTGACGAGGACCTGCTGCATCTGCGCGCGATCGAGCAGGAGCGGCGGGAGGTCGCTCGGGATGTCGACCTCGACTCGGAGCCGGTCGCGGGAGATCATGTATGACTGCAGCCCGAGGACGCTGTCGATCAGCGGGCCGAGGTCGGTCTCGACCCGTTCCGGCGCTCGCTGCCGGGCGAAGTCGAGCAGGTTCTGGACGATGGACCGGGTCCGGTTCGCCTCCTGGACGAGGAGGTCCGCCTGACGGCGCAGGTCGGCCGGCAGGTCCGGATCGGTCCGCAGCAGCTGGCTGAACGCGACGATCGACGCGAGCGGGTTGTTCAGCTCGTGGGCCACACCCGCGACGAGCATCCCGATCGCCTCCA
>JACCVQ010000170.1 GCA_013698095.1 Chloroflexota bacterium | reverse complement strand
GAAGGGCCCCGTCTGGCGCGACGATCGGCTCTGGCAGGCGGGCTTCCTCGTCGGCTCGGCGCTCGGTGCCGCGGCGACCGTCCTCGCCAAGCGGGCCGAGAAGGTCGCCCGCCAGGGGCTCGTCGACTGGCCGGCCGCGGAGCGCGTCGCCGTCGCTCGGCTTCGGTCCGCTCCGGGCTCGCTCACACCGGCGCAGCTGCGAGCCGCCGAACCGGCCTACGCCGCGGCGATGGAGCGGATCGTGCCGCGCCTGTCGGCCGTGCTCGGAACCGACCTGCCCGGCGTGGTCGAGCGATTGGCGGTCGTCGATCGGGCCGGCTGGGTCAACGCCAACGTCGCAACGTTCGCCCAGCTGATCGGCCAGCTCGAGACCGAGCTCCTCGACCAGGTGATGCCAAGCGGCGGTGGCCTGGCCAAAGCGACGATGGCCCTCGCCAACCGCTGGGTCACGACCCGCCAGCTCGGCTTCCTGCTCGGCTTCATGGGCTCCAAGGTCCTCGGCCAGTACGACCTTGCCCTGCTGGCGACCGAGGCGACCCCCGGCAAGCTCCTGTTCGTCGAGGAGAACATCCGCCAGACGGCGCTCGCCCTGGACGTGCCACTCGATCCGTTCCGGACCTGGATCGCTCTCCACGAGACGACCCACGCCTTCGAGTTCGAGGCCCATCCGTGGCTCCGGCCGTACCTCGCCGAGCGTCTGGAGCGCCAGCTCCGGCTCTTCGGGAAGGAGGCCAGCGGCCTCGGCCGCGAGGCGCTCAAGAGCCTCGGCCGTGCGATCCGCGGCGAAGGTCCGGGTGTCGAGCACTGGATGGAAGCGCTGATGAACGAGGAGCAGCGGACGTTGTTCCGCGAGACCCAGGCGGTGATGAGCCTGCTCGAGGGTTTCAGCGACTACATCATGGATGAGGTCGGCAAGGAGCTCGTGCCAGGTGTCGAGCGGATCAGCGCGAAGTTCCACGAGCGGCGCCATGCGAAGAAGTCACCGTTCGAGCGGGCGGTGATGCGCCTGACCGGGATGGACGTGAAGATGGAGCAGTACGCCAAGGGCGAGGCCTTCGTGTCGGCGATCGCGGCGAGCGGCGGCCCAGCGGCCCTGAATCTCCTCTGGGCCGGGCCGGACAACCTGCCGCGCCACGGCGAGATCGACAACCCGGCCGCGTGGATCGCCCGCGTTGCCCGGCAGCCCGCGGCATGAACGACGCCCAGCTTCGCCCGGCCGGTCCGGGCTCGGGCCCGGGCGGCACCCCGACCGCGATCGCGCTGTCGCCGATCCTGTCGGCTCGCTACCGATCGCGCGACCTGGAGCGGATCCAGGCGGCAGCGCCCGGCGCCCGGATCGTGACCCTGTCGCGCGAGGGCCTCACCGACGAACCGGTCGAGGACGTCGAGGTCCTCCTCCGCGGTTGGCTGTCGTCGGACGCCTTCGACCGGTTGCTCGTGCGGGCGCCGCGGCTCAACTACGTCCACTCCGCGTCGGCCGGCGTCGAGAGCGCGCTGACCCCGGCGGCCCGGGAGCGCGGCGTCGTGATCACGAACGCGCGCGGGGTGTTCTCGCGGCCGATCGCCGAGTACGTTTTGATGATGATCCTGGCGGTCAGCCGCCGGCTGCCGGGGCTGCTGGAGCTCCAGCGCGAGCGGACCTGGCAGCCGCTCGAGGGCGTGGAGCTGCGCGATGTCACGGTCGGGATCGTCGGCCTGGGTTCGATCGGCCGGGCGGTCGGGGCGCTCGCCACGGCATTCGGCTGCCGCGTGGTCGCCGTCAGGCGGCGCGCCGAGCCGGCTGACCGGGTTGTCTCGCCCGACGAGGAGACGCGCTCATTCGGCGAGGTGATGCTCGATCGGGTCGGCGGCCCCGAGTCGCTGCCGGAGCTGCTCGCGGAGTCGGACTTCGTGGTGCTCGCGGCGCCGCTGACGCCCGAGACCGAGGGAATGATCGATGAGGCGGCACTTGCGGCGATGAAGCCCGGCGCGTGGCTGATCAACATTGCCCGGGGCAGGCTGGTCGACGAGCGGGCTCTCCTCAACGCCCTTCGCGACGGGGCGATCGGCGGCGCGATCCTCGATACTTTCCGCGAGGAGCCGCTGTCGCCCAGCTCGCCGTTCTACGACCTGCCGAACGTGATCGTGACCCCCCACACGTCGTGGTCGAGCGGTCGCGTCCTTGATCGCAGCGTGGAGCTGTTCTGTGACAACCTCCGCCGCTATGCCGCCGGCGATCCACTCCTGAACGTTGTGGATCCGACTGCCGGGTACTGAGGTGACCGCGCAGCAAGCCGAGCCGTTCGTGCGTCAACGGTCCATGCTGCGGCGTCGGTCCGCCCCGAAGATCGCCTTGACGGCCCAGGTCGTTCTTGCGCTCGCGCTCCTCGTCGCGGTCGTGGGCTGGCGCGACAGTGACGTGGCGCTCCGCGTTTCGATCGCGTTGATCGGTGTCGCCGGTCTGCTCGGCGGCCTCGCGGCGTATCGCGTCACCGGGTTTCGCTGGGTCATCGTCGCCATCGACACCTGGTTCGTGCTCCTCGGCGCAATGCTCAGCCTCTCCGTCGCCGGGGCCCGCGCTGGCGTCGACCATTGGGATCCGGCGCCGGCCGAAATCGCGAGGCTCCAGCGTTTCGAGGCCTGGCTCGATCCGGCCATTCATGGCCCGGTCGCGGCGGCATTCCTGATCGCGGGCACGATCGGGGCGTTGGCGGTTGCCCGCCGGAGTCGGCACCCCGCCTGAGACAGGCCCTCCGATCCGCCGAGCGCCGGGACGGGCGATACTTCGCCCCATGCAGATCGCCATCGTCGGTCTTGCCGGATCGGGCAAGACGACCGTCTTCAACACGCTCACCCGCGGCCATGCCGAGACCGGTGGCTTCGGCGGTATGGAGCTCCACGTCGGGGTCGTCAAGGTCCCCGACGAGCGCCTGGACAGGCTCGCGGCCATCTTCAAGCCGAAGAAGATCATCCAGGCCGACGTCACCTACGTCGACCTGCCCGCGCCGCCGGCCTCGACTGACGGCCACATCGGCACCGAGGACCTGCCGGCCGAGCATCTCGCCCGCCTCCGCGACTCCGACGCGCTGCTCCACGTCGTCCGCGCCTTCGAGGATCCCAATAACCCGCACCCCGAGGGCTCGGTCGATCCGGCCCGCGACCTCGACCGGCTCGACGTCGAGTTCGCCCTGGCCGACCTCGCCCTCGTCGATCGCCGGATCGAACGCCTGAAGCAGAGCGGACGCCATGGGACGCCGGCCGAAAAGGAGGCGAACGAGCGCGAGGAGGCGGTGATCATCCGCTTGAAGGCCGCCCTCGAGCAGGGCCTGCCGATCCGCGATGTCGCGCTCGAGGCCGACGAGGAGAAGGCCATCCGCGGCTTCCGCTTCCTGACCCAGAAGCCGGCTCTGGTCCTCCTCAATGTCAGCGAGGGCGACATCGCCGGGGCAGGGGAGACGGTCGCCGCTGTCGCCGCGGCGTATGACCATCGCAACGCGCTCATCGACGCGCTGTCCGCCCGGATCGAGATGGAGCTCGGCGAGCTCGAGCCCGACGAGGCCGCCGTGTTCATGGAGGAGCTCGGAATCGCGGCATCCGGGCTGGACCGGGTGATCGAGCTGAGCTACAAGCTCCTCGGCCTGATCTCGTTCCTGACCGCCGGCCCCGACGAGGTCCGGGCCTGGCCGATTCGCGATGGCTCGAATGCGGTGGATGCGGCCGGGGCGATCCACAGCGACCTGGCGAAGGGCTTCATCCGGGCCGAGACGGTGGCGTACGAGGAGCTGCTCGGGTTCGGCTCGATGGCCGAGGCACGGAAGGCCGGCCGCCTTCGGTCCGAGGGCAAGACCTACCGCGTCCGAGACGGCGACGTGGTCGAGATCCTGTTCAGCAAGTAAGCCTCCGACTTCGCGTCGACGCGCGGTCAGTCCGGCGGATCTTCGGTCTTGAGGTTCTCGCCGTGCGGGTCGTACTCGGCGATGATCGCCCGGTAGTCCGCGCCGCGCGGGTCATCGGGCGACTCCGTGCCGTCGTCGATCGCCACGAGGAAGTTCTCCTCGTCGATCGTCGAGACGTTGACCGTCGCCGTCAGCCGGTTGTCGGAGACGAAGACGAAGCCGTGCTCACGTTCCAGCTCGACGGCAATCGCCTCGATCAGCGTATCGTTCGCGTGCGTGTCCTGGACGCTGCGTCGAACCGATTCGACGAGCTCGAAGAACTCGTCGGGGTCCATGTCGTCGTCGCGAACGAGGAGGATGTCGGAGAAGACGTCCTCGTCGCCCTCGTGGAGTTCGTAGAAATACACGGCCGGCCTCGGTCGGGAAGGGATGGGATGGACCGCCAGTATCGCACGCGTCCTGCCCACCACCCGTCCAACGACGGCGGATCGAGCGCGTCGCGGTGACCGCAGGTCCGGAACCCGCCGGCGCAGACGCCGCGGCGGGCAGCCGTCGCATGCCGACCGTCGTCGTCGTCGGTTCGGCGGCGCGCGATCTGGCCGACGACGATCCGCGCGGCTGGCGCCTGGGCGGCGGCGTCTCGTACAGCGCGCTGACCACGGCCCGCCTCGGGATCCCGACGGCGGCGATCGTCGGCGTCGATGCTGAGGCCGCGGGCTCCTCCGAGATCCAGATGCTCCGTGACGCCGGTGTCGACGTCCACCTGGTCCATCTCGAGCACGGCCCCGTCTTCGTGAACATCGAGCGACCGGAGGGCCGCCTCCAGCTGTGCGGCGACCACAGCGATCCGATCCGGGTCGCGCACGTCCCGGCCGCCTGGCGCGGGGCGCCCGGCTGGATCCTGGCCCCCGTCGCCGCCGAGCTGCCGCCGGCTTGGGCCGACGTCCCGCGGCCCGAGGCGCTCGTCGCGGTCGGCTGGCAGGGGCTGCTCCGTGAGCTGGAGGCCGGTCAGCCCGTGCGGCACGTCGCCCCCCGCCACGATCCGATCATCGAGCGGGCCGATCTCGTCGGACTGTCGCGCGACGACGTCGACAAGCAGATTGCCCTCGCCGATCTCTATGCTCTCCTCCGACGCGGCGCCTCACTGGCGGTGACCCACGGCGATCAGGGCGGGCTGATCGTCCACGGCGCGCACGGCGACGTGGCCGCCGACCTCCAGCTCCGCCACTACCCCGCGATCCCGAGCCACGACCCGGTCGACCCGACCGGCGCCGGTGACGTGTTCCTCGCGGCCCTGGCCGCGGCCCGGATCGAGCCGCGTCTGGTTGGCGGTCGGATCGGCCAGGGGTTCGACCTGCTGCTCGCGGCCGCGGCCGCCTCGCTCGTGCTCGAGGGTCCGGGCATGTACGGCGTGCCGACCCGCGAGGCCGTCCGCGACCGGATGCGCGTGGGGTTGCCACGCCGATCGGCGGCGACCGAGGCGGCGACCGAGGCGGCGACCGAGGCCTGAGCGACGGTCGATCAGGTGCCCGGAATCTCCTCGATGCGCACCGGTCGGTGCTCGTGGAGCGAGAGTGTGGCGGCCTCCGCGATCCGGAGCGCCGCGACGCCATCATTGGCCGTGCAGGGGCTGGCCTCGTCCCCTCGAGCGACCCGAAGGAACGCGGCCAACTCGTCCCGGTAGGCGTCGCTGAAACGATCGAGGAAGTGGGGCCACGGCGGGCCGGCCTGGGGCGGGACGCCCGGCTCGACCGAGCGAATCGGCGTCCGCGGCCCGAGCCCGACGCTGATCGAGTCCTTCGAGCCGAACAGCTCCGCCCGGATGTCGTAGCCGAGCGGATCGTGGCGAGCGCCAGTCAGGACGCCGAGCGCGCCGTCGTCCATCCGGAGCGTCGCGACCGCCGTGTCGACGTCGTCGTATTTGGCGAAGACCGGGAAGCCCCGGACGGCGCCATCGGCGAAGACCTCGACGACCTCGCGGCCGGTCATCCACCGGATGACGTCGAAGTCGTGGATCGATGAGTCACGGAACAGGCCGCCCGAGTGCGGGATGTAGCCCTCGTGCGGCGGCTCCGGGTCGTGCCCGGCCAGATGGAAGTTGTAAAGCGTCCCGAGCTCGCCCGCGGCGATCATCCGGTGGGCCTCGCGGTAGGCCGCGTCGAAGCGGCGCTGGAAGCCCAGCTGGAACGGAATCCCGGTCCTCTCGATGTGGGCGGCGACCTCGAGCGTGGCCGCGATGTCCTCGGCCAGGGGCTTCTCGCAGAATGTCGGCAGGCCGCGATCGGCGGCGGCTCGGATCAGCTCGGCGTGGGCGCTGGTTGCGGCGGCGATCACGACAGCCTCGGCCTCGTCGAGGGCGGCCTCGATGCTGACCATCGCCCGGCCGCCGACCTCGGCGGCCGCTTCGCTTGCCCGCTCGGGCTGAGGATCGGCGACCAGCAGCTCGTCGACGCCGGGCGTGGACGCGAGGAGCCGGGCGTGGAGGCGGCCGATCCGTCCGGCGCCGAGCAGGGCAAGCCTCATGCACGTGCTCCAGCGGCCGCGGCTGTGCGACGGAGCGCCGCGGCGAGCACGCGCCGGCCGATCGCCGCACTTTCGGCCGGCGGCGGCCAGCCGCTGTCCTGCTCGACCATCAGCCAGCCGTCGTAGCGGCGCTCGGCGAGGACGGCGAGGATCGCGTCCAGATCGAGGACACCCGCGCCGAGCTCGGTGAAGAGACGGGCCCGGATCGCTGCGCCGAAGCCACCCACGGTTCCGGCCCGGAGCGCCGCCAGGACCTCGGGATCGACGTCTTTCAGGTGGACGTGGCTGACCCGCGCGCCATAGGTCCGGAGGGCAGCAACGGGATCGCCTCCGCCGACGGTGTAGTGCCCGACATCCAGGCAGAACGGGAGCGCGTCCGCATCGATCGACGCCGCCAGCCGCGCGACCTCGTCGGGCGTCTCGATGTACGTCCCGGCGTGGGGATGGAACGCGATCCGAGCGTGGGCCGCGGTCGTCTCGCGCGCGATCGTCGCGAGCAGCTCGATGGTGGCCGCCCAGCCGGAATCGGTCAGGCGCGGCGTCGCCGAGTCACCGGCCCGGCCGGCGGACGCGTCCCGGTCGGGCGATCCGTCGAATGCGATGCACAGGACCTCGCCACCGCCGGCGACGAGGAGGCGGAGGCGCTCACGGACCTCGTCGAGGGCGGTGTCCATCGGGCCGTCGACCGTTGCCGGGATCGAGGCGTAGACCTCGGCCAGGCGGAGCCCACGCGCGGTCACGGCGAGCCGGAGCGCCTGGCCCTCGGGGAACCCGAGCCCGAGCTGCGTCCCGTCGTATCCGGTGCGGGTGATGTCGTCGAGGATCGCCTCGGCGCTCGTCCCAAGCCGGAGCTCCTGGATGTCGACGTTGTTCCAGAGGATCGGAACGGTCCCGATCGAGACGCCGCCCAGGGGTCCGCTGACGGCGAGACGGGCCCGCAGCCGGCGAGCCTGCTCGAGAATCGACGGGGGCGGCGCCGCTCCGCTCACTGGTGCTGCTCCTCTGAGCGGCCGGCCAGCCAGCGGGCGTGCTGCTCCGGGTGATGGGGCGGACTCGGGGCGTCCCACCAGCCGGTCTTGTCCGGCCCGGCCACCGCGAGGTCACGGTCGACCTTGACGTGGACCAGCGACGGCCCGCCCGATGCGAGCGCCCGGCGGACGGCCGGCGCGACGTCGTCGGGATGGTGCGCAGCCTCGCTGTGGATCCCGAATGCGGCCCCGATCGCCTGGAAGTCAGGGGAGTAGATCGATCCGTCGGGCGTGATGAAGTCGGTCCAGGCCGAGCGACCGAAGAAGCTCTCCTGGCCGCCCTTGATGCTGATCCAGCCCGAGTTATCGAGGACGATCGTGCAGACCGGCGTCCCAGCCAGAACCGCCGCCTGGAGTTCCTGCATCGTCTGGAGGAAGTCGCCGTCGCCGCAGACCGCGACGACTTCGCGGTCCGGCAGCGCGAGCTGGGCGCCGATCGCAGCCGGCAGCGTGAAGCCCATCGTGGAGAAACCGCCGCTCGTCAGATGGGTCCGCGGCCGGCGGGTCACCCAGCGCTGCTTGACCATCCCCTGGGGCAGGCCGGCGCCGGTCACAACGACGGCGTCGTCGCGCGTCGCGGCCTGGACCTCGCGGACGGCGCGGGCCATCGTCATCGGCGTTGCCCGGGAGGCCGACTTGATCTCGATCTGCTCGAACCAGTCCGCCTTCAGGCGCTGGATTTCTTCGAAGTACCGGGTCTCGCGGTAGACCGCCGGCCCGCCGCCCGGGCCGAGCGCCGAGAGGAGGTCCGCGAGGGCCGCCTTGGCGTCGCCGACAAGGGGCACCTCCACCGGATAGTTCTTGCCGATCTCGCGCGGGTCGATGTCGACCTGGATGAGCTTCGACGGCGGAATCGCGAACGTCACGCCCTTGCGGTACGACGATGCCGACCAGTCGGTGAAGCGCTGGCCGACCGAGATCAGGACGTCGGCCGAGGCCGACAGGAGGTTGCCGCAGGTTGAGGCCGTGTCGCCGATCGTCAGGCCGCTCAGCTCGTGGGTCTCGTCGATCGAGCCCTTCCCGTTCCACGTGGCGACGACCGGGGCGCCGAGCCGTTCGGCCAGTTTCCGGACCTCGTCCCATGCCTCGGCGAGGAGGACGCCGCCGCCGGCCACGATCACGGGCCGGGCTGCGTCGCGAAGGGCCGTCGCCGCGCGCTCCACGTCATCGGCAGCCGGCCGGACGCGACCGCGCGCCTCGCGCGTCTCGGGATCGGGCATCCGGACGTCGGCCGCCTCGGCCTGGATGTCCATCGGCAGGTCGAGCAGGATCGGTCCCGGCCGGCCGCTCGTCATCGCGTTCCAGGCGCGGTGGAGGACGAACGGCAGGTCGTCGACCCGTGACGGTTGCCACCACTCCTTGACGACCGGCTCGAAAACCCGCGGGTTGTCGGCGTGGTGCCGCCGCTCGAGCTCCTGGAACAGGCCGTGACCGCGCATGTACGTGTGAGGCGAGCCGATCGCGAGGGCGACCGCTGTCGAGTCCACGTACGCCGTGCCCATCCCGACGAGGGTGTTCATCGCGCCCGGGCCGATGCTCGAGAAGGCCAGCATCGGCTGGCCGGTCGCCCGGAAGTAGCCGTCGGCGAGGTGGACCGCGGACTGTTCGTGCATGACCTGGATCGTCCGGATCTCGGCCTGCCGATCGAGGAGCGCGTCGGTGATCGCCCAGCAGCCGTGACCGGGGATGCCGGCCGCGAACGGGACGCCCTGACGGACGAGGTACTCGACGAGGATCTGGGCGCCGGTCAGGCGGCTGAGCGTGGTGGCGGACTCGCTCAACGAATCTCCCTGGACCCGCTGATGTCATCGTGACCGGGCGGTACCGGGGAATCGTACGAACCCGGTTGCGCGGTGTCAACGCGACGGTCGCGGGCCGGTTGCCGACCGAAGGCGGAACGGGGGTTGCGGTAAGGTGTGCCCGATGGCGTCCGTGTCGCGGACGCGACGAAAGGACAGGTCGAGGACGATGACGCAGGTCGCCGAGCCGGGTACCCACGGAGCCCCGCAGCAGGCCGAGGGAAGCGGAGCCACACCAGGCGCGGTCCACCATTGGATCGGCGGGCGAATCGTGGCAAGCGCCTCGGGCCGGCGCGGTCCGGTCTACGACCCGGCCACGGGGCGGATCGCGAGCGAGGTCGACTTCGCGTCGGTCGACGAGGTCGCCGCCGCGGTCGCTGCCGCCAAGGCCGCGTTTCCGGCCTGGCGGGCGACCTCACTCTCGAAGCGGACCGACATCATGTTCAAGATCCGGAACCTCGTGGAAGCGCGCCGCAAGGAGCTGGCCGCCCACCTGACGGCCGAGCACGGCAAGGTTCCGTCCGACGCCCTCGGCGAGATCGCTCGCGGGATCGAGAACCTCGAATTCGCGTGCGGGATCCCGAATCTTTTGAAGGGGGGCTTCACCGAGCAGGCCTCCACCGGGGTCGACGTGTTCCAGATCCGTCAACCCCTCGGGGTCGTCGCCGGGATCACACCGTTCAACTTCCCGGCCATGGTCCCGATGTGGATGTTCGCGACCGCGATCGCGACGGGCAACACGTTCATCCTGAAGCCGTCGGAAAAGGATCCGTCTGCCTCGATGTTCCTGGCCGAGCTGCTCCACGAAGCGGGCGTGCCGGACGGCGTGTTCAACGTCATCCACGGCGACAAGGTCGCGGTCGACGCGATCCTCGACCATCCCGACATCGCGGCGGTCTCGTTCGTTGGGAGCACGCCCATCGCCCGCTACATCTACGAGACCGGGACAAGGAACGGCAAGCGCGTCCAGGCCCTCGGCGGGGCGAAGAACCACATGATCGTCCTGCCCGACGCCGACATCGACATGGCCGCCGACGCTGCGGTCTCGGCCGGCTACGGCTCGGCCGGCGAGCGCTGCATGGCGATCGCCACGATTGTCGCCGTTGGCGATGTCGCCGACCCGCTCGTCGCGGCGATCACGAAGCGCTTGCCGAACGTGAAGGTCGGGCCGGGCACCGATCCCGAGGCGGAGATGGGCCCGCTCGTCACCCGGCAGCACCGGGACAAGGTCGCGTCGTATCTGGACAGCTCCGTGGCCCAGGGCGCCACGCTCGTCGCGGATGGCCGGGAGCTGCCGCTATTCAAGGAGTCCGACGGCTTCTTCCTCGGGGTGTCGCTGATCGACTACGTGACCCCGGCGATGGACGCCTACAAGGACGAGATCTTCGGGCCGGTCCTGACCGTCGTCCGGGTCCCGACGTACGAGGAGGCAGTCGGGCTGATCAACGCCAACCAGTATGGCAATGGAACGGCGATCTTCACGCGCGATGGCGGCGCCGCCCGCCAGTTCCAGTTCGAGGTCAACGCGGGCATGGTCGGGATCAACGTCCCGATCCCGGTGCCGGTCGCGTACTACAGCTTCGGCGGCTGGAAGAACTCGCTGTTCGGCGACCTCCACATGTACGGGCCCGAGGGAATCCAGTTCTA
>JACCVQ010000154.1 GCA_013698095.1 Chloroflexota bacterium | reverse complement strand
GCCCTGGCGACCCTGGCCGAGCTCGCCGAAACGTTCGTCCGGGGCGGCGCGGTCCGGCGCTCCGGCCTGGCCGCCGAGGCGCTGTCCCGGGCCGCGGACCCTGCCCAGGTCCGCCAGCTTCGGCTCGTCCTCCGCCTGCTCCAGTCGCGGGTCGTCAATCTCGTCCTGACCGGCCATCCGACCCCGTTCCGCGATCGCTCGCCGGCCGAGCGCGAGCGCGTCCTCCTCGGCTGGGCCAGCTCCCGGTTCCCGTTGCGACGGTCCGCCTTCCAGGCGTTCCGGAAGCTCCTGACGTTCCTCGCCTACGCCGATCCGGGGCCGCCCGGCGTCGCCAATCCGGTCCATGCCGCGATCGGCTACGTCCCGGACCGTCCGCCGGTCACCACCCAGCTCGCGACCATCCGGCCGCTCGATGTCCACGCGCCGGCCAGTCCCACCGGTCCGGCTGGGGACATCACCCTCGAGGCCGACGTCGTGATCGTCGGCTCGGGCGCCGGCGGCGGTGTGATCGCGGCCGAGCTGACCCGAGCGGGGCGGTCGGTCATCGTCGTCGAGGCGGGGCCGTTCCTGGACGAGGCCCACCTCCCGACCGACGAGATGGACGCGTTCTCGCGGGTATACCTGAACCATGGCCTGCTCACGACCTGGGACGGCTCGATCACGATGCTGGCCGGGAGCGCCGTCGGCGGCGGGACCCTCGTCAACTGGATGACGAGCATCGCCGTGCCCGATGACGTCCGGGCCGATTGGGTGCGCGATCACGGCCTGGACGGGATCGACGGCCCGGCATTCGACGCCGACATCGCCGCCGTGGAAGGTGAGCTGGGCGTTGCGCCGACGACAGTCATCCCGCCGAAGGACGCCGTCATCCTGCGTGGCGCTGCGGTGCTCGGCTGGGAAGCCTCCCCGACCCGGCGCAACGCAACGGATTGCGGCGAATGCGGCAGTTGCCCGTTCGGCTGTCCGCGTGGCACCAAGCAGTCCGGCATCCGTGCCCATCTTGCGACGGCCGCCGCCAGCGGGGCACGGATCGTCGATCGAGCGCGGGTGACGAGGATCCTGCTGGAGAGCGGCCGGGCGGTTGGTGTCGAGGCCGCCGTCCTCGTCGCCGACCCGGCAACCGGTGAGCCGGTGCCGGGTCCAAGCGCCGACCCGCTCGTCGCGCGGACGCGGCGGCTGATCGTCCGGGCGCCACAGGTCGTGGTCGCGGGCGGAGCGCTCCGGTCGCCGGGGATCCTCCTCGCATCGGGGCTGGACCACCCCGGGATCGGCCGCCACCTCCGACTCCATCCCGTGGCAGTCGTCGCCGGCCTGTTCAACGACCCGATCGACATGTGGCGCGGCACGATGCAGGCCGCCCGGTCCCTCGAGTTCAGCCGGCCCGACGGCGATCGAAACGGCTACGTCATCGAATCGGCGCCCGGCCATCCCGGCCTGATCGCCCTCGCGCTGCCGTGGGAAAGCACGGACTCGCACGCCGACCTGCTCGGTCGGATCCGCCACGTCGGGCCACTGATCGCGGTGACCCGCGACGGCGGCGCCGGTCGGGTCCGGCTGACCGGCAGCGGCCGCGCTCGGATCGACTACGCCCTCGACGACCGCGGCGTCGCGACCCTCCGCCACGGCCTCGTGTCGATGGCCCAACTCGTCCGCGCTGCCGGCGCCCACCAGATCGTGGCCGTCGGGACGCCGCCGCGATGGCACGGTCGGTCGGGCTTCGCGCCGGGCCAGGAAGCGCGCTCATTCGGCGTGTTCGAGGACGCCCTGCGGAGCTTCGACTTCGCCCCGAACCGCGGCTCGGTCTTCTCTGCTCACCAGATGGGCAGCGTCCGGATGGGGGCGTCAGTCGCCGATCACCCGTGCGATCCCGACGGCCGCCTGCGGACCCGCGCTGGGCAGCCCGTCACGGGTCTCTACGTCGGCGATGGCTCGCTCTTTCCGACGGGAATCGGGGTCAATCCGATGATCACGATCATGGCGCTCGCCCGGCGCGTCGCCCGGACCGTCATCGCCGAGGGCCGAGCGCCCGGCTGAGCGGCGGGCTGGGTGGCGGGCCGAGCGGCTCAGGCTGCGGCAGGCGCATCCTCGTCGCGGATGACGGCCGGACTGGCGACCCGCGGTGCCGACATCCGGCTCCGGGACAGGATCAGGAGCGCCACCCCGACGACGATCACCGCTCCCGCCACCAGCTGGAGCGGCGTGACCGCCTCGTTCAGGATGAGCCAGCCGAGGAAGACCGCGACGATCGGGTTCACGAACGCGTACGTTGCGATCATCGGCAACGGCGCCTTGCGCAGGACCCACGCGAACGCCGTGAAGGCCACGAGGCTGCCGACCACGGTGAGGTAGAGGAACGCGATGATCGAGTCGGCGGAGACCGTCTCCGGGCGGAAGGCGGCGAGCTCGCCCGACAGGATCGCAGCGACGGTCAGGACGGCCGCGCCCGTGACCATCTGCATGGCGGTCGTCAGGAACGGGTCCTTCGGCAGGCGCGCCCGATGGGCCGAGAAGAGCGAGCCGGCGGCCCACGACATTGGCGAGAAGATCAGGGCGGCGACGCCGGCCGGGTCGAGCGACCCGTCGACCGCCAGCCCGGGGCCGACGAGGATCAGGACGCCGACCACGCCGGCCGCGATCCCGACGATCGCCAGCGGCGGCAGGCGCTCGCCGAGGAAGACCCGCCCGAACACCGCAACCCAGACCGGCAGCATCGCAATGAGGATCCCGGCGATCCCGGACGGAACCGTCTGCTCTCCCCAGGCGACCGCGCCCATGCCGCCGCCCATGAGGCAGGTCCCGACGATGAAGCTGTCGCGCCATTCACGGCGGGTGGGGCGAGTCGCCGTGTCGCGCCGGAACAGCGCCACCGCCACCAGCAACACTGCCCCCGCGATCGCGAACCGGGCCGCGGCCATCACGAACGGCGGAATCGTGTCGACGGCAACCCGGATCCCGAGGTAGGTCGAGCCCCAGACGACGTACAGGATCAGGATCGCCGTCCAGACCAGGACGGGCGACGCCGCACGCGGACGCGGGGCGGGTGCAGGGCGCGTTGGCATAGTGGGATGGTCCAAAGTATTGGGCAGTGTACGACGCCCGGCCGTCGCCGCCAACCCAGGAGTCGCGCGCCGTCAGGCGACGGCGGCTCCGAGCGGCCGGCAGTGGAGGCACGGCCGGTAGCCTGCCGCCGACGCCGCCTTCGCCGACGCGAAATGGACGAGATGGCGCTCGCTCGTCCGGCGCGCATCGCGGCAGGTCGGCATGCAATAGATCCGGGTTGTGTCAGAGCCGAAGTAGCGGACCCCGGCCCGGGCCAGCGCCTCGAGCTCGTTCGGATCGGCGCCTTCTCCGGCGAGGATCGTCCGCTTGTTCTGCGGGCCGCCGAGCGAGTACTGGCCGATCATCCCGTCGCTCCGGACGACGCGGTGACACGGCACGATCAGCGGCACCGGGTTGTGGCCGAGCGCTGTTCCCACGGCACGGACCGCCTTCGGCCGGCCGATCTCGGCGGCGATCCAGCCGTATGGCCGGACCTCACCGCGAGGGATCTCGAGTGCCTTTCGCCAGACGGCCTGCTCGAACGCGGTCGTCCCGCGCAGGTCGAGATCGATCCGGTTGTGGCGATCGCCGGCCAGCCGCTTCTCGATCTTGCGAGCCAGCTCGGCGGGCAGGGCAGCGACCCGGCGGGCGCGACGACCCGTCCGAGCATGGAAGCGCGCTTCGAACCTCGCGTCATCGGTCTCGCCGCTCACCTCCGACACGCCCCGGCCGTTCCAGACGACCCGGAGCGGGCCGACGGGGGAGTCGATCACGGCGTAGTCGTCGGCCAGCCCGACCGCGGCCAGGGTCGCGTGGGCCAGGCCCGCGGGCGCGGTCTCACGCAGGCCGGCGAGGGCGGCCTCGGTGGTGGGATCGATCATCTCGGTCATGCGGGGATCTCCTCTGCTCGTAGCCCTTCGGGCGGCCCCTCAGAGGCGAGGAGCGCAGTGCGCAGGGCGGCCAGTCCGCGATGGACGTGGGCCTTGACGGTGCCTTCCGGGCGGCCGACCGCTTCGGCGATCTCGGCGTAGGACATTCCGTCGACGTGACGGAGAACGACGGCCGTGCGCTGGGCCGGACTGAGGCCGGCGAGCAGCCGGCCCCAGGACTCACGCTGGTCGCGACGGATGAACGGGTCGACGGCCGGTTCGGCGCCGGGCTCGAAGGCCAGCTCGGTCGTCGGAACCCGTTTGACCCGGGCTCGGTTGCGCCCGGCGTTCAGGAGGATCGTGGTGAGCCAGCCACGCAGCCGGAGCTCGCGGATCCGCGCCGGCTCGTACGTCGCGAGGGCACGATACGCCCGCACGAGGCAGTCCTGGACCAGCTCCTCGGCGTCGTTGCGGTTGCCGCCGGTCCGGAGCGCGATCGTGAAGAGACGGTCCTGGTGGGCAAGGACCAGTGCCTCGAACGCGCCGTCGAGGTCGGCCGCGAGGTGCCGGGCGAGCTCGACGTCAGCAGGCAGGCGGTCTTCCATCACACCCATTGAACACCGCCCTCGGCCGTGCCGTTGCAGCGATCCACGAGGAGCCGAGCACGCGGCGTAAGGCGGTCGTCTCCCTGGCGGCCGATCTTTGAGGCAGCCAGCCTCCTCGCCGTCGGGCTCCCGCCCGATGGCCGGAGGGAGCCCGGGATCGAGGATGTGGACATCGAACGCCTGCACCGGAACGGACCCACAAAGGGCCCGGCCGGACGGGCCAGGAGGAACACGATGTCCGGTACGACCCGCACCGTTCAGCAGCCGCTGAACTTCACCAACTTTGTCGCGGTCATGGCGATGGCCGCGGTCGTCCTCGCAGCGACGATCGCGATCGCCTGGGGCGCGACCAACGTCGGCAAGGCTGCCCCGGCCGCGCTTCCCGCTCCGGCCGCGATCAGCGAACCCGGCCTGCGTGACCTCGGCGCCCGTGACACCGGCGCCGCCATCGTCGGAACAAGCCTCGGCGCCCCCGGTGCCTACCGCGTCCCCGCAACCTCCGGCTCCCTGCCCGGATATCTCGGCCATCTCGGCTACGGCGCGTCCGGTGGCAGCTCGACGCTCACCAAGGACGACAACGCCTTCGGATCGAACACGGGTGCTCCCGCCATCCGCCATCCGGGGCTCCGGGCCCAGTAGCCCGCGCTCCTCCTGCGGCCCACGGGGCCCAGGACCCCGAATGGACTCGGTCCAGGTGAACCGCCGCTCTCCAGGGGAGCGGCGGTTCACCGTGTGCCGGGAACGTCCGTGTTCGCAACCACGTGGCGCTGTGTCCGGCCCGGGGGGCCATGCGACAATCCCGGCCATGAGTCGGAATGATCGATTCGAGGAGCTGGCGGCCAGCGTCGGCGGGTTCTACCGGAGCTGGGTGATCTATCTCGGCCTGGAGCTCGGCTTTTTCGCCCGGATCGCCGAACAGGACCGTGCCGGGATCAGCGCCGCCGAGCTGGCAACAGCCGCGGCATGCCAACCGGAGCCCGTTGCCGACTGGCTGCGGGCCGCTCACGCGGGGGACCTCGTCGATCTCGATGGCGGTCGGGCCCGCCTGGCGCCGGATGTCGCCTCTGTCCTGCTCGACGACACCCATCCCGAGTACCTCGGCGGCCAGTTCGTCGTGGCGGTCGTGTCGAGCCTCGACTACGCGGGGATGGTCGAGTTCTTCAGGACCGGCCGGACGATCGCCGAGCGGCCGCCGCGCTTCCATCGGGCCATCGAGGCGGTGACGGTCCAGGACATCGCGGTGTTCTTCCAGGAAGGGCTGGCGGAGCTGCCGGACCTGGCCGCCGACCTGACCCGGGGCGGACGGGTGCTGGACGTCGCCTGCGGTGGCGGCAAATGGCTGATCTCGATCGCCCGCCGCTTCCCCGAGACGAGCCTCGTCGGTGTCGAGTTCGAGCCCGACTCGGTCGAGCGGGCGATCCGTCGGGTCTCCGAGGCAGGCCTGGGCGATCGCATCCGGGTCGAAGCGCAACAGATCCCGGCGATGAGCTACCGCGAGGAGTTCGACCTCGTCTACCTCCAGGACGCCCTGCATGAGCTGCCCGATCCGGTCGCGTCGCTGACGGCGTCCTGGGCGGCGGTCGCGCCCGGTGGCAGGCTCGTCGTCCTCGAGTGGTGCCTGCCCGCCGCGACGGGTGAGGGCCCACCCGAGGAGCCGACCCTCCAGGCCGAGCTCCTGTGGGGGATCCAGCTCGACGAGCGCTATCAAGGCACGACGATGTACACCCACGACGGGTACGACGACCTGTTCGCCGCGGCCGGCCTGCCCGGTCCGACGGCGGTCGACCTGTTGTCGGGAGCAACGATCTTCATGGTCCGGCGACCGGCCTGAGTCGAGGCGCCTGGGCCGCGCCGGCAAGCCGACCCGCCGACGGTCCGGATCGACCGGCTATCGTTCCCGCCATGGCTGCCCCGCTCGGGTCGGCACCGGCCGATCGACCTGATCGACCCGGCCGGCCCTCCGACCTGACCGCCGCCGAGGTCCGCTGGCTCGCGTGGCACGAGGCCCAATGCCACGCGCTGACGAGCCGCGAGGTGCGCGATCTGGGCGATGCCTGGCTCCTCCACGACGAGACCGATCGCGAGCCGTTCTGGAACCGGATCGCAGGGCTCGCCTGGCCGACTGACCCGGCGGCCTTCGACCGACGCCTCGGGGAGCTGTTCGTCCTGTTCGCGAGCCTTGACCGGATCCCCCACGTCTGGCCCTCGCCGGGCTACGACCAGCCCTCCGATCTGATCGAGCGGCTTGTCGCGAACGGCTTCGTCGATCACGGCGGGGGAATCCTGATGGCCCTCGATCCCGATCGGGCGGACGCGGCCGTGCCCCTGCCGCCGATCCCGGGCGGCGTGAGCGTCGAGCGCATCCATCGCGTGACGGGCGCGTCGGCGGCTGAAGCCGCAACGGCGATCGGGGCGGTCCTCCTGGCGTCCTTCGGTGTCGAGCCAGAGCGGCGGGTCGCGATCGAGCTGGAGGCGGTGATGGGCCTCGCCACCGACGCGTACCACGCGATCCTCGTCCGGGTCGACGGCCGGCCGGCTGCTGTCGCGCGCCGGACGACCTTCGCCGGCGGCTCGTACCTGTCCTCGATCGGGACGGATCCGGAGTTCCGTGGGCGCGGCCTCGGCCGGCTCGTCACAGCGTTGGCGATCGCCGATGCGCGAGCGGCAAAGAGCCGCTGGACGTATCTCGGGGTATCCGATGACAACCAGGTCGCCCGCTCGCTGTACGACTCGATCGGGTTTGTTCCGATCGGCGGAGTCAGCCCGGACCTCCTGCTGCGCGCCTGACGTGACCGACGAGAACGCCGCCACTGCCCCCGCTCGCGACCACGATCAGACCGCCGAGCTGGGCTGGCTGGGCAACGACCGCGGCGCGGCTCGCGACATCGCGGCGATCTGGGCGACCGTCGACCTCGAGCGGACGCTGGGCGACCTCGGCCTGGACCCGGCCCTCGCGATCAACGCCGTCGACGACCCGCTGATTGGCGCCCGGATCGTCTCCGTCGACGCGGCCAAGGAGGTCGCCAACGAGTCGATCGCCCTCGCCGAGCCGAACACCGAGGGTCGGCTCGCTGGATTCCTGGCCCGCCACGGCGAAGGCCCGGCCGGCCGCTACGTCGCGCTTCCCCTTGGCGTCGCCGCGATCACCGCCCGAGCCGCTGCCGCGGGCATCGCGGTCAGCAGCCCCGCGAACGGTCCGTTCGGTCGGGCCGTCCTCGTCGTCGGCGGCCCCGCCTCCGGTTCCAACCTCATCCTCGTCGAGCGTCCGGCGGTACCATCGCGGCCATGACCGACCGGCAGCCCGTGACCCTCCGCAACGCGACCGCCGACGACGCCGACCGAATCGCCGGCCTGTTCAGCGACGAGGGCTATCCGGCGGGTCCCAGCGACGTCGTCGAGCGCCTCGGCCGGTTCGACTCGGACTTCTCGCGGGTCGTCGTGGCCGACAGCGGCGGCGAAGTCCTCGGTTTCATCGCCGTCCACGCCCTGCCTCGCTTCGAGCACTCGGATCGGATCGTGCGGGTCGTTGCCCTTGTCGTCGATGCGGGCGTCCGGGAGCGGGGGATCGGCCGGCTCCTGATGGCCGAGGCCGAGCGGATCGGGTCGGAGATCGGCGCCGCGTTCGTCGAGGTCACCGCGGGCCGCCACCGCCCCGACGCCCAGCACCTGTACGAGGAGCTGGGCTACGACGCGTCGGTCGCGGCCTACCTCCGCAAGCGTCTCTGAGCCGGCGCTCGCCGGCCCGCTCGACCCGACCCACGCGAACCGATCCCGCGCAGACGCAGCCATGGCCACGTTTCCTCGGCTCCGACTCCGCGATCCGGCCATCGACCTCGTCGAGATGCCGTGGGAGCAGCCCCTCGCGGAGTGGGCATCGGACCGCCTGGCATTCCGCTATGTGCCAGTGGGGCCGTCCCGCCACCTCGTCCGGTTCCTCGTCTCGGGCGGCGTGCTGTACGCCCTGAAGGAGCTGCCGCTGACGGTCGCCCGGCGCGAGTACGAGGTCCTGCTCCATCTCGAGGGTCTCGGCCTGCCGACGGTCGAGGCGGCCGGCGTCGCCGAGGCGCCGATCCGCGACAGCGCGATCCTCGTCACCAAGTTCCTGGCCCACTCGCTCCAGTACCGGCGGCTGATGATGCGCCTTCCGCCCGGCCCTGGCGCGTATCGCGACCGCCTCCTGGACGCGATGGCCTTCCTCCTCGTCGACCTTCATCGGAGCGGCGTGTTCTGGGGCGACTGCTCCCTCGCGAACACGCTGTTCCGGCGCGACGGTGACCGGATCCAGGCCTATCTCGTCGACGCCGAGACGAGCGAGGTCTTCGCCCGCCTGTCCGACGGCCAGCGTGAGTACGACCTGGAGATCCTCGTCGAGAACGTCGCCTTCGGCCTGGCCGACCTGGCGGCGATGCAGGGCTGGGGCGACGGCAGCGATGACGCGATCGCGGCGGCCGAGCGGGTCAAGGATCGCTACCAGCAGATCTGGGGAGTGATCAAGGACGAGCCGATCCTGCATCCCGACGATCGCCAGGCGATCCGGAGCCGGGTCCGGCGGCTTAACGACCTGGGTTACTCGGTCGATCTCGACATCGATCCGAACGCAGCCGACGGCCGGGTCCGCCTCCGGATGGGCGTCACCACCCGCCGCTTCCACGCCCGCGAGCTGGAGCGGCGGACCCGCGTTCGGGCGCTCGAGGGTCAGGCCCGCCTGCTCCTCAACGACCTCAACGAGTACGGGACGTGGTTGGAGTGGAGCGAAAGCCGGGCGATCCCGCCCAGCGAGGTCGCCGAGCGCTGGCTGCGCGAGGTCTACCGCGCGACCCAGGCCCGGATCGCGGCCGCGGTCGGGCCGGACCGCGATCTCGTCCAGGCCTACTGCGACGTGCTGGAGGAAAAGTGGTACCTCAGCGAGCAGCAGGGCCGCGACGCAGGGCTGGCGGCCGCGATCGAGGCGTATCTTGCGCTCGGCGCACCCGCCCCAGAGACCGTCGCCCGGGGCGACGATGCGAGCGCCGCCCTGGACCCGATCGATGTCGATCCACTCGAGCTCACGCCACTCGACGCCGACGATTTCGACTTCGACGACCTCGATCTGGATCCCGCGGAGTTCGATCCGGGCGGCGCTCCCCGCCAGGGGGACGGCGAGGCGTCGGGGGTGGCACCATCGGAGCCGTGACATCCCCAACGACCGGGGCGGACCCGGTCATCCGCGTCTCCGATCTCCAGAAGCACTACGGCGAGACGCGTGCCGTCGACGGCGTCACCTTCGAGGTCGCAGCAGGGTCGGTGTTCGGCCTGCTCGGACCGAACGGGGCCGGCAAGACGACGACGGTCGAGGTCCTCGAGGGTCTCCGGACGCCCAATTCCGGCGAGGTCCGGGTGCTCGGCGTCGACGTCATCCGGCATCCGGACGCGCTCAAACCGCGGATCGGGGTGTCGCTCCAGAACGCGGCGCTGTACCCGAAGCTGACCGTGGTCGAAGTCCTCGACCTGTTCCGGAGCTTCTACCCGACAGGTCGCCCGACCGACGAGCTCGTCGCCCTGATGGACCTCAGCGAGAAGCGCACGACCCGGACCCAGGACCTGTCCGGTGGCCAGCGACAGCGCCTGTCGGTTGCCCTTGCTCTCGTCAACGATCCGGAGCTGGTCTTCCTCGACGAACCCACGACGGGCATGGATCCGGCCGCCCGTCGGAGCCTCTGGGACGTCGTGCTCGGGCTGAAGAGCGAGGGCCGCTCCGTCCTCCTGACGACCCACTACATGGAGGAGGCGGAGGTCCTGTGCGATCGCATCGCGATCATGGACCACGGCCGCATCCTCGAGGAGGGCACGGTCGACGAGCTGATCAGCCGCCGCTTCCATGAGCGCGCGGTCCGGTTCGACGCAATCGACGGCCTGTCCGATGAGCAGCTGGCGGCGATGCCCGGCGTGGCATCGCTCAAGCACGAGGACGGCGAGGTGCTCCTCTACACGGGCGACGTGCCGGCGACGATCGGGGCGGTCCTCGACGCGTCCGAGGCGCTCGGCATGGAGCCGGCCAACCTCGGCGTCCGGAAGCCGACCCTCGAGGATGTCTTCCTGGACCTGACCGGCCGGGCGCTGCGGGACTAGGGGCGGGATCGATGGACGCATTGCTGCTGCTGACCGTGGCCAACATCAAGAGCTTCGTCCGCGACCGAGCGGCCCTGTTCTGGACGCTCGCCTTCCCGCTGATCTTCGTGATCCTCTTCGGCTCGATCTTCTCTGGCGGCGGCAATGATCGTTCGATCGGATTCGCGGACCTCGATGGGACTCCCGCGTCAGGACAGCTCAAGTCGGCGTTCGGCGGGATCGACGGGCTGACCCTCGTCGACGGCGACGAGGCCGACCTGGTCGCCCGGATGGGAACGGGCGAGGTGGCAGCGGTGATCGTCGTCCCGCAGGGCTATGGCGAGGCCGTGTCGGCCAAGGCCGCGCCGGCCATGGTCACGGTCTACACCGATCCCAGCCAGAGCCAGGCCGACAGCGCGACGCGCCAGCTCGTCGGGTTCGTCCTGTCGGCCGTCAACCAGGCGGTGTCGGGTCAGCCACCCGCCGTTGCACCGGCCTTCGAGTCGGTCCAGACGAACGACCTCTCGTTCATCTCGTACCTCGTGCCGTCGATTCTCGGGATGTCGCTGATGCAGGTCGGCGTGTTCGCCGCGATCCCGCTCGTCGCGGATCGCCAGAAGCTCATCCTGAAGCGACTCCAGGCGACGCCGCTCCGACGCTGGCAGCTCGTCGGCTCGAACGTGCTCATGCGGCTCCTGATTGCGGTTCTCCAGACGGTGATCATCGTCGGCGTCGGAACGCTCCTGTACGACGTCCAGATCTCAGGGTCGTGGCCGCTGATCGGGGCGCTGATCCTGCTCGGATCGCTGGCGTTCATCGCCCTCGGCTACGTGATCGCGTCGTTCGCCTCGACCGAGGACGCCGCCAACGGGATGACGAGCGCGGTCCAGTTCCCGTTGATGTTCCTGTCGGGGACGTTCTTCCCGATCGACGCGATGCCCGACGCGCTCAAGACCGTCGCGAGGTTGCTGCCTCTGACGTACCTCGGCGATGGCCTGCGCCAGGTGATGGTCGACGGGACGCCGTTCGTGCCGCTCTGGGTGTGCTTCGCGGTCCTGGCCGCGTGGCTCGTGGTCTGTTTCGGGATCGCGGCGCGGTTCTTCAAGTGGCAGTGAGCGCCTGAGGGACGGTCCAGAGCCGCCTGCCTTCACGAGCCAACGGAGCCATGGGCGAAGCTCGCTGCGCTACCAGCGCTCGTCGTGGACGATGTCCGTGAGGGCCTGGCGCCCGCCGGCCTTGTTCGGACGGCCGATATCGGCCGGATCGGCCGGGTAGCCGAAGGAGATCAGGTACTCGCAGTGACGGTCTGCGGGATGGCCGAGCAGGTGGCGCGCCAGGTCGTGCTCGTAGACGGTCGCAGGAACGCTGCCGATCCCGAGCTCCCACGCCTCCAGCATCATGTTCCCGGCCGCCATGCCCAGATCGAACAGCACCGACAGGGGGCTGTCGGCGGCCGTCGGATCGGGTGTCACGAGGGCGATCGCGACGGCCGCCCCGGCGAGGTGGCCGGCCCACGGGCCAACCGCCGCGAGCTCGCGCAGGTGATCGCGGTCGCGACAGACGATGAAGTCCCAGCGCTGGAGATTCTTCGAGCTGGCGGCTCGCCGGCCGGCGTTGAGGATCCGGACCAGGTGGTCAGGCTCCAGCGGCCGATCCGCGAACGAGCGGACCATCCGCTTCGTCGAGATGGCGTCGTGGACGGACATCGTGGTTGCCGCGGCGGCTGTCGGGTCGGTCATCCGGCGATCTCCGTTGCGATGGGGTCGGCTGTGTGCGGGGCGTCGCCGTTCGCCGCGTCCTCGGGTGACGCCGCTCGATCCACGGCTGGCGCGGACCGCCGGACGAGGGAGCGGAACCCGCCGGGCTCGAGCTCGATCTGGGTCGGCGGTCGGACGGCGTCGGGCAGCCGCCTGGCATCGACGGCCTCGGCCCGCGCCGCCGCGACGTCCGGTGACAGCGGGCCGCCCAGGCTGCGGGCAAGAAACGAGGCAACTGTCCGTCGATACTCCGGGAACTCGTACAGCCAGGAGTGCTGGCCGCCCTCGATCACGAGCGTCTCCGCGGTATGGCCGGCGGCCACCGTGATCCGCGTCAGGCGGTCGAGATGCGCGACTGGCACGACTGCGTCCTCGGTTCCGTGGACGAGGAGAACCGGACGGGCGATGCGGCGGAGCGCCTCCGACGCGGAGATGTCGGCCACGACGTGGCCCCGCGGCCGAAGATAGACGCGGGTCGTCAGCCAGGCGAGCGGATAGGCGATGACGTCGGGAAAGGGCAGGCGGGCCAGCCGGAACGTCTGGCGGGTGAGCCGCCACGGGTCGGCGGGCGAGGAGGTCGCCACGACGGCGGCGACGCGCGGCTCGGCGGCAGCCGCGAGGATCGCCCCGATTGCCCCCATCGAGTGACCCAGCATCGCCCCGCTCGTGACCTCGGGCCGGGCGTCGAGGGCCTGCCAGGCGGCAAGCGCGTCGGCTCCGAACTCGCCGGCCGTGATCGGCAGGATCTCCGCCCCGTTCGCGCCGTGGCCGCGGACGTCGACCGCGACGCAATGGAAGCCCGCGGCGTGGAGGAACTGGATCATCGGTAGGAGCCGGTCGCGCGCGGACTCCCAGCCGTGGACGACGGCCACGCCCGGGCCCGGCTGGCCGTCCGCGGCGGGCACGAACCAGCCCGGCAAGGTCAGCCCGCCGCCGGCGGGGACGTCGATGTCCTCATACGCGTACCCGAGGTCGGCGGGGGTGCGCTGCGGTGGGCGCGGCGTCGGGAAGCCGGCCCGGCCGCGATAGATCAGGGCGAAGCGATAGGCGAGAGCGAACGGCGTTGCGGCAAGGGCGGCGACGATGCCGGCCCGTCGAATTCGTGGCACGACCCTATGGGACGGTGCGGCCCGCCGACCTGTCAAGCGCGCGGTCGAGCAGTCGTCCGATGTGTGGAAGCGACCGATAGACTCGATGGGTGACAAGACGCGATCCACACGGCGTCCTCGGCGTCGAGCCCGGGGCGAGCCCCACGATGATCAAGGCCGCCTGGCGGCGGCTCGCCCGGACCCACCACCCCGATCTGACGGGCGACGATCCCGAGGCGTCACGTCTGGCGACCCAGCGGATGGCCGAGATCAACGATGCGTATGCGGCGCTGACGCGAGATGGCGGCCGGCTCGGCAAGCGCTGGGCGGGCGCAGCGGGCGGGTCCGACAACGACGCGGCCCCCGCCGATCCGAGCGGGACCAGGCGCGGCGGTCCGCCGCGACCCAAGCCGACCCGACCGGTCACCGGT
>JACCVQ010000147.1 GCA_013698095.1 Chloroflexota bacterium | reverse complement strand
CGACGCTGCTCATCCTGCGGGCGACGGAGCTTCTCACGCCCGACCTTGGCGCCGACGCCGCCGCGACGACGGCGATCGGGCTCTACGTCGGCTACAACATCGCAGCCACGGTCGCGTCCATCCCGGCCGGCCGGCTGGCCGACCGCCGCGGCCCGCGACTGGTGTTCGCCGGCGGCATTGCTCTGTTCGTCCTGGCGTATGCCACCTTCGCCGCGGCTGGCGCACTGATCGCTGTTATCGCTGTTGCCTTTATCGCGGCGGGCGTTGGGATCGGTGCCGTCGAGACGGCCGAGCACGCCGCGGTCGCAGGTCTCGCCCCAGAAGGGCTGCGCGGCTCGGCGTTTGGGTTGCTGGCGGGTATCCAGTCTCTCGGCGACCTCGCAGCATCGGCCGGGGTCGGGCTGCTCTGGACGCTGGTCAGCCCGGCTGTCGCGTTCTCCGTGGCGGCGGTCGTCATGTTCGCATCGCTCGTTGCCGTCCTTGCGGGCAGCGCAGCTGAAGGTGTCCGTCGGGATCGATCGGACGCCTGAGCGTATGACCGCCCGCGGAGCCAACGGCGGCCGATTGACCCATCGGTGTCCCGAACGTAAGCTCCTGACTTCGGCGATGGCGTCCGCCGAGGCGCGGTTTCGCGCCTGAACCGCCCACCCGGGCTGATGGCTCCTGACTGATGACAGCCAGGGGCTTACTTGTGCCCCTGTGGAGGTGCTCGCGTGGACAACGCCAATCTCGTGGCCGCCCTCTGGATGGGCCTCGCCCTTCTCGCCAGCCTCGTCTCGATCCGGATCGGGATCTCGGTCGCTCTCATCGAGATCGGCCTGGGCGTCGTGGGCGGCAACGTCCTGGGACTTCACACCACGCCCTGGATCGACTTCCTCGCCGCCTTCGGGGCGGTCCTCCTGACCTTCCTGGCGGGCGCCGAGATCGACCCCCAGTCGCTGCGCCGCCACTGGCGGGCCAGCCTCGTCATCGGCGCGATCAGCTTCGCTGCCCCATTCGCGGCGGCATTCACCGTCGCGTACGTTGGGCTCGGCTGGACCCTCCAGGCCTCGGAGATCGCGGGACTTGCCCTGTCGACGACGTCCCTCGCGGTCGTCTATGCGGTGATGATCGAGTCGGGGCTCGCGCGCCAGGAGCTCGGCAAGCTGATCCTCGCCGCTTGCTTCGTGACCGACCTCGGGACCGTCCTGTTCCTCGGACTCCTGTTTGCCGACGTCAGCCCGCTGCTCCTCGGGTTCGCCGCGGCGACAGCGCTTGCGGTCCTGCTCGTGCCCCGCCTGACCCGCGTCCTCGTCAGCCGCGTCCCGGACCGGGTCTCGGAGCCCGAGATCAAGTTCCTCTTCCTCGTCCTCCTCAGCCTCGGCGGGCTCGCCCAGATCGCCGGCAGCGAGGCCGTCCTGCCGGCCTACCTCATCGGCCTGGCGGTCGCCGGGGTGTTCGTCGGCGACCGAGTGCTCGTCCATCGGATGCGGGCGACGGCGTTCTCGCTGCTGACCCCCTTCTACTTCCTCAAGGCAGGCTCGCTCGTGTCGCTCCCGGCGATCGCCGCCGGGGCAGGGCTGATCGGGCTCTTCCTGGCGGTCAAGGTCGGGGCCAAGGTGATCGGAGTCTGGCCGAC
Organism: Chloroflexota bacterium; assembly: GCA_013698095.1. GTDB lineage: Bacteria > Chloroflexota > Limnocylindria > Limnocylindrales > CSP1-4 > CF-46. The sequence goes on along the minus strand of JACCVQ010000147.1, from coordinate 24,306 downwards.
TGCCCGAGCATTCGGCCTGCCGACTCGGGACGCGACCTACACGACGCTCCTCATGTCGACCGGGCTGACATTCGGCACGATCGCCGCTCTCTTCGGCCTGACGAACGGCCACATCGACCAGCCGACGTATACGATCCTCGTCACGGTCGTCATCCTCAGCGCCGTCGTGCCGACCCTGATCGCGACGACGTTCTTCGAGCCCCAGCCGGCTGGCGACGAGGCGTTCGAGGATTTCGAAGCGGCGGAGGGGATCGACGCGGGTCCGCTACGCCTGCCGCCACACGGAGCTCGTTCGGACGTGGCACCGCCGAGGTAGGCATTCGACGAAGAGGTGTCTGCCGATACAGCAGGGATCACGAGCCGCCGGGTGCGAGGCTCATGCGGCCTCGCGACAAGGTCGCCGCACTCGCTCACGCTGGATAACCTTGCCTCTGCGGCGGAGTAGCTCAGTGGTAGAGCAGGGACTCACTAGCCTGGCGGTCTATCCGCTGTGCTTTCCCGAGTGGGATCTGATCGAAAATGTGCTCAGTTATGGGCTGTATCGGCGTCGATCGTAAGAGCACATCACTCCGATTGAGCACATACCTGGATCTCCACCCGACACGTCATTCCTGTGGGGACGTCTCGTCGATTGCTCGGCCGGAATCCGGATGACGCCAACGGACTCAGTGCATTCACGGCCTTGCCGTGGGCCGATTCGCCGTCAGTTACGATCACCGGGATGGGCACCAGGAGCGGAGTAGGGCCGAATGATGGAACTGCTAGGGCTGACGGCCTGAATGACACGGACGGCACGAGTCGCGGTCACGGCCACGCGTCCGAGGAGGGTGGCGAGGATCATGGTGGCCCGGACGCGGATGGTGATCATGGCCACGAGGACCACGACGACCACGACCACGCCCGCGGCCTTATCGGCCTGCTGCAGAACCTCATTGCGCCGCACAGCCATGACGCCGCCGACTCGGTCGACCGGGCGCTGGAGTCCAGCGAGAAGGGCATCCGGGCGGTCAAGATCTCCCTCATCGCGCTGCTGGTCACGAGCGGGCTCCAGGTTTCAGTCGTCCTGGTGACTGGATCGGTCGCCCTCCTGGCCGACACGATCCACAACTTCGCCGACGCCCTGACAGCGGTGCCGCTGTGGATCGCGTTCGTCGTCGGGCGACGTGTCGCCAACAAGCGCTACACCTACGGCTACGGCCGCTCTGAGGATCTGGCCGGCCTGTTCGTCCTGGCGATGATCGCCTTCTCCTCGGCCCTGGCCGCCTGGCAGTCGATCGACCGCCTCATCGATCCGCAGCCGGTCTCCAACCTGGGTCTCCTCGCGCTGGCGGGCGTGATCGGCTTCGCCGGCAACGAGCTGGTCGCGCTCTACCGGATCCGGGTCGGCAAGGACATCGGCTCGGCGGCGTTGGTGGCCGATGGCTACCACGCCCGGACCGACGGCCTGACCTCGCTGGCGGTCGTGGTCGGCGCCCTCGGGATCTTCCTCGGCTTCCCCCAGGCCGACCCGATCATCGGGCTCCTGATCACGGTGGCGATCCTGTGGGTCCTCAAGGGCGCTGCGATCCAGGTCTTCGCCCGGCTGATGGACGCGGTCGACCCGGCCCTGACCGAGGCGGTCGAACGGGCGGCGGCCCAGCGGGGCGTCGTCGAGGTCACCAGTGCCCGACTCCGCTGGATCGGCCATCGGATCGAGGCCGAGGTACACGTCACCGTCGATCGCGATCTGACGACGCTCCAGAGCCACGCCATCGCCGAGTCGGTCCGACACGCGATCTTCCACGACGTTCAGAAGATCTCCGACGTCGTCGTCCACGTGGATCCCTGCGACCACGCCGAGCCCGATCCGCACCAAACGACCATCGGGCATCTGCCGAGCACCCCGCGCCCACGCCCGAGCGTGTCACCCGTCGGCGATGCCCACAGCCACTGAAGTTGGAGGACCCCAAATGGCGAAATGGGTGAACCCGCGAGAATCGCGTTGCTCGCGGAGATCGACGCCGATCCGACGGCCATCTTCTTGGGGTCGAGGGTCGACGAACATCATCCTGTCGCCTGGTTGACCCGTCTGACAAAAGGTCGGCCGGCTCGCCGAGCTAAGCCGATCGGCAACGCGACTTGGTGATGGCGACGGCCCGACGGCCGGCTCGGGTTCCTGAGGTTATCCCGAGCTGGACGACCAATCGTTCGAACGCGTTCGAGAACGCGCACCGTAATGTGCTGTTCGATAGTTATGAGCTGTAAGTGCGGCGGTTGCCGCTGTCGGTCACGCTCGATACGATTGATTGCGGCGGCGGAGTAGCTCAGTGGTAGAGCAGGGGACTCATAAGCCAGCCGGTCTATCCGCTGCGCTTTCCCGAGTGGGATCTGATCGAGAATGTGCCCAGTTATAGGCTCTATCGGCGGCGTGGCCAAGAGCACATAACTCCGATAGAGCGCATACCTGATTCGTCATCCAGTCTCGTCGCAAGGTGCGGGACGCAGGATCGCTCCCTGGCGAGGACTCGCCCTCAGCCGTCGGTGACCACCTCTCCCACGAACCACCGCGCGTCCATCGGACACGAGGATGCCGGGGTTGCGACCCACTCGGTCCGTGCGACCCACTCCTCGCCCGACACGCCACTCTCCGTAACGCTGTCCCCGCCGCCGCCGAGCCTGACCCGGTCGCCGTCGCGCATGCTGAGCGTGCTCCCGTTGAGGTTCTCAAGGGTGATGGCCTGCTGATCCGGGTCCCACGTCGTCCGGTCGGCAGGCCAGACCAGCACCGAGAGATCGTCGCCGGCCTCCTCGAGGAACACGCACGTATCGGTGATGTGCAGCGTGCCGGTCGCCAGTGCCTCGTCAACGCCGCCCGACGCGGGTACCACCGCCAGCGGCCCCCAGGTTTCGGTCGGTGATGCCGAGGCACCCGCTCCCGGCGAGCCGTCGCCCCGCGGCAGGCCGAACCACACGCCGGCGACGGCGATCGCCAGGACGAGAACCGCGATCCCAACGATGGAGATTCCGGGGAGCGAGGTGGTGACGACTGTTTGTCGTGGCATGGCAGGGCGGGGCGCCTGGCCCGAGAGACTATCCCAGTCGGCAAGGATCCGGTCGGCGCGCGAGCGGTCCATCATGCAACCTCCAGTTTGTCGCGGGCCCGACTGACTGCGGCGCGCAGGGCGCCCGCCGACGTCTCGAGCATCGTCGCGGCGTCCGTGTATGAGACGCCCTCGATCGCGGTCAGGACGAGGGCGGAGCGCTCGAGCGGCGACAGGAGCGCCATGGCTCCCTGCACGTCCAGCCACCGGTCCCAGACCGTTTCGTCGAGCGTCGTCGCCTTCGGTGCCCTGAGGACACGTCGCCGGAGGGCGCGAAAACGGTCGGTCGCGAGGTGCCGGGTCGTGACCAGCAGCCAGGCGAGCACAGGCCGCTCCCAGTCGATCCTGGTCCGGCGGTTCCAGAGGCGCTCGAACGACTCCTGGGCGAGGTCTTCGGCCGCCGCCCAGTCGTTCGTCCACGCGAGCGCAAACCGGAAGACATCGCGCCAGTGCGCCTCGTACGCGCGTTCGTATGCGGTCTCGATAGGCAAGGCCACGATGATCTCCGTGCTCACATCCCTATACACGCTCTGCGGCACGAAAACGCACGGTCGAACCGCGAGTTCGTGCGGCCCACGACCCGCGGTCCATCAAGCCCTCTTGTCCGCAACGCGCGAAACATAAGGCGCTCGCGGCCGCATGGCGTCGAGGGGACTTCGTTGACGCCATCGCAACCGGCTGAGGCGTGCCCGTCGCTTCGAGTGAGGCACAGCGAGTCGGCGTGGCAGATACAGCAGGGGATCATAAGTCACTTCCTCAATCCGCTGTGCTTTCGCGAGTGGGATCCACGCACGAATCGTGTGAGTTATAGGCTGTATCGGCGATCGAACCAAGAGCACATAACTCCGATAGAGCGCATACCTATTACTACTCGCCGCCCGCTCAATGGGGGCGGGGCTTGGGACGCACGAGAGGTCGGACTAACCCGACCATGCTCCATACCCGGGCGCCTCCAGCGTCGGCGCGCTGATCGGACGCGCGCTCCGGATGGACTACCCTCGTAGGCACTACGCTTCGCAGCAGCTAGGGAGGTGGTGCGCAGCGAAATGGCGGTGCTGATATCCAGGTTGCAGGTTGAGGAAGGCTTCCTCGATGGGCTCGATCTGCACTTCACATCTGGTCTTAACGTCCTGATCGGTCCGCGTGGGTCCGGCAAGACGTCGATCATCGAGCTAATTCGGTTCGCGATCGGCGTGCCCGGCTTCACGGACAAGGTCAATGCCGCCGCCACAGCGTATGCACAGGCCGTCCTTGCGTCGGGTCGCGTCACCCTGACGCTCACGATCGGTGACCAACAGGTGACGCTGACCCGGTCGGCAGACGAGGTCGGCTCGCGGCGCATGGGTACGCAGCCCTTCGACGCACCCATCATCCTCAGCCAGAACGAGATCGAGCAGGTTGGCACTGACGTCTCGGGCAGGCTCCGTCTGATCGACGGCTTTCGGCACGGCACGAACGACGACTTGGCGCGAGAGACCTCGGTTGCGGGCGAGATCTCCTCAATCACGGCCGAACTCGGAGAGGTCGCCGTTGATCTTGAGTCGTTGCGGGAAGCCGAACGCCGGAGCGAAACCGTGCCGCAGGAGCTGCAGGCCGCGCAGTTGCGCGAGGCGGAGCTGCTCAACCAACTTGGCGAAGCGGCGGGCGACCGCGAACAGCTTCAGGTCCTGACCAATCAACTTGCAACAGCAGCGGTTCGCGGTGACGCAATTGATTCGACGATCAAGGCAGTGCGCGCAGGGATAGAACGGATCCGTCAAGTCCCGCTCTCGAGCAGCATCGTTGAGGGGTGGCCCGAGGGCGCCGGGCCCGACCTACTGGCGGAAGCCAGGAGTCTTGTGGAGCGGGCGCGTACATCGCTTGCAGATGTGACTGAGTCTCTGCAGCAGGCTCTTGCAGCGAGTGAAGAGGCGGAGCGAGCGAACCGCGAGCGCCAAATCCAAGACGAAGATGCATCGCGGACCATCCGTCGCCGTCTGGAATCGCTTCAGGAGGGAGCGGGTGCCATCACCCGCCAAGTTGCCGAACTTCAAGTCCGCAACTCTCAGCTCGAGGCGACGAAGGTCGCCGTCTCCGAGCGAGAACAGCGGTTGATCGGACTTCAGGCGCGCCGCGACGCGTTGCTCGATGAGCTGGATCGGATTCGAGAACGCCGCTACAGCGAACGCGCGGACGTGGCGGAAGCCTTGTCCACCCGTCTAGGACCGCGTGTTCGAGCTGAAGTCCGAAGATACGGGCACCCAGTTGGCTATCAGAACGCTCTTCTGTCGGTTCTCCGAGGCAGCGGGCTCCAGTACAACACGCTGGCGCCACATCTAGCGGCACGCCTAAGCCCGAGAGAACTCGCTGGCTTTGTGGAGTCGGGTGATGCGGTGACACTGGCTAACTTGGCAGAGGTATCGCCGGACCGCGCTCAACGGATCATCGAGCACCTGCGCCAGGCGTCGATCGACGAAGTCCTCACGGCGAGGGTGGAAGACGACGTGGAGCTCCAGCTTCTTGACGGAGCCGAATACAAGCCGACGACGCGCATGTCAATGGGTCAACGTTGCACCGTTGTGCTCCCCGTGCTCTTGTCGCATGAGGATCGCGTTGTTGTCGTGGATCAGCCAGAGGATCATCTCGACAACGAGTTCATCGTCGATACGGTCGTTCGCGTCGTCGAAGGCCGATCTGAGTCTGCGCAGACAATCCTGGCAACGCACAACGCGAACATCCCCGTTCTTGGGCATGCGCAAAACGTGGTGCTGCTCGGGTCTACGGGTCGTCGCGGTTTTGTAAGAGTGGCTGCCTCACTCGAAGATCCAGCAGTGGTCGACGCCATCACTACGGTGATGGAGGGAGGCGCGGAAGCGTTCCGTCGGCGTGCGGCCTTCTATCACGTTGTCTAGGGTGACCGTGGATCGCTTCGAGGCACTTCGCGTCCTCTCGTCCGGCAACACGCGCGAGAGACTACAAGCCGCGCGCGTCCTACAGGCCACGGCAGTAGCGGAAGACGCCGGTCCGCTTCGAAGCGCCTTAGATCGGGAGACGGTCGCTTGGACGCGTCGCGCAATCGAGGCCGCGTTAGCCAAAGCCACGGGCCAGCCTCGTCGAGGCGGTGAGCTCAGGCGGAGGCCCCGTACCGCGGAGAGAGATGGCGACGTTGGACGTGATGAGCTCATGGCACAGATTCGCGATGAGGTCGTTCACGAGAGTTCGCTGACCCTCGTTCACATTCTCGATCCCATTGTCGGATCCCTCCGCGTCTATGCGTCCACGGAAGTGCCCGGATTCGACGAGAGCCAGACATCGCGGTCACTGCAACGGCTGGTGACGGTCTTGCAATCGATCCACAGGATTGGCCAAGCTTCTGCTCCTCCTAAGCTGCTCGAGGTGAACATCGCGGCCCTAATGCGGGACCTACGGGACGCTGAGTTTGCCGACGAACAGGAGCAAATCGACCTACGTGGTCCCGACCAACTGGGATGGGTCACGGACCCGACCATGGTTTCGTTGATCATCGGCGTGGCACTGCGCAATGCCATGGAGAGCCGTTCCCAGAAAGGCGGTCGCAAGGTCACGTGCGAATGGGAGGTCGGACAGAACGAACTCGTCCTTCGAGTATCGGATGATGGCCGCGGCCCTGGGCAGGAATCCCAGGTTCTATTCGAGCCAGGCGTCACCACGAAGTCTGGACACGCCGGACTGGGTCTTGCCATCGCCAGTCAGGCCGCCCGGTCCCTGAGGGCAAGTCTGGCTCTCCGCGCGCGGAGTCCATCCGGCGCCCTGTTCGAGGCCCGTTTGCCGCGACTCCAGGGGGGACCCGGTGCGGATTCTGGCGGTTGAGGATGATCTCGAGTTTCGAGAAGCGCTAGTCGCGGCACTTGATCCCGACAATTCGGGCATCGCGATGGTCTTTGCGGGGAACCGCGATGAGGCGATAGCCGCTGTCCGGGAAACCGACGCGGGCTGGGATCTCATTATCTGTGACCTAAGGATCCCCGCCGAGGCTGGAACCTCGCCAGAGGTGGAGCACGGAATGGCTGTCTATGGGACGGTCGTTGCGGAATTGCCCGGGACGCCACTGAGGATCCTTTCGGCTTTCGGCACCTTCGCCCTCGCCAGCACCGTCATGTCAGACGCGCGGAAGGACGACGCATTCGGCGAGGGTCTCGACAAGCCGATGATCCGGTCTTACGAGAAATACCAGCTTGTCGAGCTGGCGGCAGAGGTTAGGGAAATGGCGGACGCGATCGCTGCCTTGGATGGCATCGAGGTTGCGACTGGACCTGAGCACCTTGAGCTGAGCGATCCGGAACTCAGGGTGATCCGGGTCCATGCGCGTCGTCAGTCTGGCGCAGTCGCCCGCCTCGCTCCCTTGGCTGGGGGTCTATCTGCCTCGACGACAATTCGCGTACTGGTCGAGGATGAAAGAGGTGCCCGGACATCCACCGTCGTAGCGAAGCTCGGTTCGATCGATCGAGTCTCAGACGAACGGGGCCGCTTCAATCGACACATCGCACCAAGTCTCGGTGCAACGGCCTTCGCGCCAATGGCAGGATTTGTGACCGCCGGCGCTGGGCGAACGGGTGGGCTGTTCTACTCGGTTGCGGAGCCTTCAACGCCCCTTTTCGGCGTACTGCGGGACGATCCAGACCGCGCGATGCGCGTCGTCGGACAACTCGAAGAGGCGCTGGCGCCATGGAGAACAGGAGTACCCGCCAGTTCGACCCGAGTTGGTGACATTCGGCGTGACCTTGTCCCTGACGAGCAACTGGCGTCGCTGACGTCGTATCTTGGCGGTATCGCTTGGGAGGAGGCTGAAGACCGAACAATTCAGGCTCGTGGATGCACCGTTCATGGCGACCTCCACGGAGCGAACGTACTTGTCCTCCCGAACGAAATGCCAATCCTGATCGACTACGGACGCACAGGGCGGACCAGCGTCGCTGTCGACCCGATGATGCTCGAGCTATCCCTCCTGCTACATCCAGCGGGTCGCGCTGTCGCCGGTGCGTGGCCGAGTGCAGAGCAAGCGGAGCACTGGATCGATCTCGACGACTACGTCCAAGGTTTCCCCGGAGCCACGTTTGTTCGCGCCTGCCGTCAGTGGGCGTACCGCGTCGCGGCCGGTGACCGGGAAGTCTTTGCCGTCGGATACGCCTATGCCTTCCGTCAGCTCCTATTCGACCGGACGGACCGAGACTTGGCCGTTGCCGTCCTGCGAGGCGCCGTCGCGCGGCTGTTGAGTTAGGTGGTCGGCCACATCGTTGGGCGACCCGGTGGCCGACTTTGGCGCCTGGAGAATCCGCAGTCAGGGATCCGTGCCACGTTGCCGCGGCGCTACGCGACGGGATAGGCTCCCGGAGTGTCACCTGCCAAGCCCGAATCCAAGGCGCGCGAGGAGATCGATCGGCAGCTGAATGCGGCCGGCTGGCTCATCCAGGACCGCTTAACCGCCAACCCTCATGCGGCACCGGGCGTCGCGATTCGGGAGTTCCCGCTCAAGGGCGGACCGGTCGATTACGGCCTCTACGTGGACGGAGCGGTCGCTGGCGCCGTCGAGGCCAAGAAAGAGGGCTGGACGCTCAGCGGGGTCGAACTTCAGTCGCAGCGGTACAGCGAAGGCTTGCCCGACGCCTTGCCGGCGTATCGGCGCCCACTGCCGTTCCTTTACGAGTCGACCGGCGTCGAGACTCAGTTCACCAACCTGCTTGACCCAGATCCGAGGAGCCGGGAGGTATTCAACTTCCACCGCCCGGAGACGCATAGGGAGTGGCTCCAGCAGGCCGGCTACTCGCCGGCGCGGCTTGCACTTCCAAAGGCTGCTGAGGCGTCAGCCCCCTATGAAGCCGGGGCCACCCTGCGGGCGCGCCTGAAGACCTTGCCGCCGCTCGCGACAGACGGCCTGTGGCCGGCCCAGATCATTGCCATCGAAAACCTCGAAGGGTCCCTTGCTGCGAACAAGCCCAGGGCGCTCATCCAGATGGCGACGGGCTCCGGCAAGACGTTCACCGCGTGCAACTTCACCTATCGACTGGCGAAGTTTGCGAAGGCCAAGCGGATCCTCTTCCTCGTCGACCGGGGAAATCTCGCCAAACAGGCAGAGAAGGAGTTCCAGCAGTTCGTCACGCCCGACGACGGGCGCAAGTTCACCGAGCTCTACGTCACCCAGCGTTTGCAGTCCAATGTCCTCGACCCGACGGCGAAGGTCGCGATCAGCACCATCCAGCGCCTCTACTCGATGCTCCAAGGCGAGGAGGAGCTTCCGGAGGAAGCTGACGAGGTCTCCAGTTTCGAGGCGGCCCCGACCCTGACCAGACAGCCGCTACCTGTCAACTACAACCCGAGGATCCCTATCGAAACGTTCGATGTGATCGTGACCGACGAGTGCCATCGATCTATCTACAACCTGTGGCGGCAGGTTCTCGAGTATTTCGACGCCTTCGTCATTGGGCTGACCGCAACACCGTCGAAGCAGACGCTAGGTTTCTTCAACCAGAACCTGGTGATGGAGTACGACCACGAGCGGGCGGTTGCCGACGGCGTCAACGTTGACTTTGACGTATACGAGATCCGGACGGAGATCACCCAGGCAGGCTCGAAGGTGGACGCCGGCCTCTTCGTCGATCGTCGCGACCGCCAGACGCGCAAGAAGCGGTGGGAGCGCCTCGATGAGGATCTCTCTTACGACGCTGGCCAGCTCGATCGAGCCGTCGTCGCCCAGGATCAGCTGCGCACGGTGATCCGTACATTCCGAGACAAGCTCTTTTCGGAGATCTTCCCGGGCCGGACTGAAGTCCCAAAGACGCTGATCTTCGCGAAGGACGACTCCCACGCGGAGGACATCGTCCGGGTCATCCGGGAGGAGTTCGGGAAGGGCAACGACTTCTGCACGAAGATCACCTACAAGACGACGGGGGCCAAGGCCGAGGACCTCATCGCCAGCTTCAGAAATAGCTACAACCCGCGGATCGCCGTGACCGTCGACATGATCGCTACTGGCACCGACGTCAAGCCGATTGAGATCGTCTTCTTCATGCGCAGCGTCCGCAGCCGCACGTTCTTCGAGCAGATGAAGGGCCGCGGAGTGCGGGTCATCAACGACACGGACCTGCAAGCGGTCACGCCGGATGCGCGGTCGAAGACGCGCTTCGTGATCGTCGACGCGGTCGGTATCGCCCTTGAGGATCTGGGCGACACGGTGTCGCTCGAAAAGAAGCCGTCAGTCTCATTCGATAAGCTCCTCGAGCAGGTCGCCTTCGGCAACCGCGAGGCCGACGTCCTCTCCTCGCTGGCCAGCCGCCTCGCACGCCTGGACCGCCAGCTCAGCTCGGTCGATCGTCAGCTCCTGACCGATATCGCTGGCGGCCACTCGATCCGTGAGCTCGCCGCGACACTCGTCGACTCGCTCGATCCTGACCTTCATCTCGAGGCCGCGCGGACGGCGACAGGGGAGACTGATCCGCCGGTTGCAGCCATCGAGGAGGCCGCGGCGCAGATGCTCGCCCAGTCGGCAAAGACGATCGCCTCCAACCCGGAACTTCGCGCCAAGTTGGTCGAGTTGAAGCATTCCTACGAGCAGACGATTGATACGACCAGCATCGACCGTGTCTTGAAGGCCGGCTATTCCGACGAAGCGACCGAGGCGGCGCGGGGCATCGTCCGCGACTTCGAGGCGTTCATCGGCGAACACCGCGACGAGATCGACGCGCTCCAGATCCTATTCAACCGCCCATACCGGCGCAGGCTCACCTTCGAGCAGGTGCGCGAGCTTGCCGATGCAATCAAGCGACCGCCTCGACAGTGGACGCCGGAGGTGCTCTGGGAGGCCTACGAGCGCCTCGACCAGTCAAAGGTGCACGGCTCCGGCGAGCGGACGCTGGCAGACCTCGTGTCGCTCGTCCGCTTCGCGGTCCACGAGCAGGACGAACTCGTGCCGTATGCGGAGCAGGTGCAGGAGCGGTTCGACAACTGGCTGGTGCAGCAGCAGACGGCAGGACGCATCTTCACGTCGGAGCAGATGCCGTGGCTGCGAATGATCCGTGACCAGATCGCTGCCAGCCTGGGCATCCATATGAGTGATTTCGACTACGTGCCGTTCAATCAGGAAGGCGGCATCGGCAAGGCGTCCAAGCTCTTCGGGTCTGACCTGCCAGGGCTCTTAGATGAGCTAAACGAGAAGCTGGCGGGATGACCGATTTGTCGGGCCTGCCGGCCGGCTGGCACTGGGCGACAATGGGCGATATCTCCCGGGTGGTCGGCGGGTCAACGCCCAAAACCGGCGAGTCCTCCTACTGGGGCGGCGACATCCCCTGGATCACCCCGGATGATCTTTCTGGCTTCACAGACAAACACATCGAACGCGGCCGCCGGAGTATCACGAAGGCCGGCTACGGATCGTGCTCGACACAGATGGTCCCAGCTGGAACGGTCCTGTTCACGTCGCGGGCGCCCATCGGTTACGTTGCGATTGCTGCCAACCCCTTGTGCACTAATCAGGGCTTCAAGAGCTTCGTGTGTCGCTCGGATGTGGATTCCGGGTACGTTTACTGGTACTTGGCCGGCTCTAGCGAAGTCGCCCGGAGGATGGCAAGTGGCACCACATTCCTTGAGCTCTCAGGCAGGGCGGCGGCGCGGATACCCATTCCCGTTCCGCCGCTGAACACGCAGCGAAAGATCGTTGCCGTAGTCGAGCAACAGCTCACGCGCATCGACGCAGCGGCGCGGAGTTTCAACGATGCGCTCGCGAAACTTAGGCGGTACCGGACCGCATTGCTGAATGAGGTAGTTCCGTCGAACGCTGCTGCCTTCCCCGACCACTGGGGATCGGCCACGGTCGGCGAACTAGCGACACGCGTTCAGTACGGGACATCGGCGAAGGCGACCGACGAAATGCGCGGCGTACCGGTATTGAGAATGGGCAACATTGTCGACGGGAACCTCTCCACCGTGAAGTTGAAGTACCTGCCGGCTGACCATCCTGAGTTTCCGGAACTTCTACTACACGATGGCGATCTTCTCTTCAACCGGACCAACAGTCCAGAACTGGTTGGTAAGTCCGCGGTCTATCGCGGCAAGCCGAGCCCTTGCTCATTCGCGTCGTACCTCATTCGCGTCCAGTTGGGGCCGGACCTCCAGCCGGAATTCCTTGCGCACGCCCTCAACGGACCGTATGGGCGTAGATGGATTACCAGCGTTGTCAGTCAGCAGGTTGGCCAAGCGAACGTCAACGGATCGAAGCTGAAAGCGTTCCGTATCCCCGCGCCGCCGATCGCCGAGCAGCGGCGGTTGGTGGAAATGGCGGAGTCTCGCCTGTCGTTCCTCGAGGATTCTCAAGCCGAGATCCGGAAGAACCTGCTTCGCGCTCAGTCGCTCCGACAAGCCATCTTGCGCCAGGCGTTCGCAGGTCGCCTCGCGTGAACGAGAAAGGTCCCGCCGACCCGAGGCGCTTCCACTATCTCGAACAAGTGGCGTCGCCTCGCGTCCGGACGTTCATCGCGGAAACCGCCCCATCCGTCTGGGCGGATCTGAGTCGGCCTGGTATGGGCGGCCCCGACAATTGCCTAGCCGCGCAGAGCAGCTCGGCAAGACACCTCGCCGGCGCGCGCATCCCGTTCGAGCTCCTCGGCTCGCAGACTGTCCTCGGCTCGCCGGAATTGGGCGGGTATCGCATGCCGAGCGGCGAGCTCGTCGACCATCACTTTCTGGCGGTGGGGGAGGGACTGGCGCTAGCTGATCCCGCGGCTCGGGCGGAGCACATCGGTCACACTGCCGAAATGCCGCTAGATCGATACGTCGTGGCCAACGGCACGCCATTTCCTGCGTGGCGGCACCGTCTGGAGCAAGCGCGATGACCGACCGCTCTAAGGCGATCGTCAACAAGCTCTGGAACTACTGCAACGTCCTCCGCGACGATGGGCTGTCGTACGGCGATTACGTGGAGCAGCTGACCTACCTGCTTTTCCTCAAGATGGCCCACGAGCAGACACTACCGCCGCTGAATCGGCCGCCGGTCATTCCGGATGGCTACGGCTGGCCGGGGCTGCTGATGCGCGACGGCGACGAGCTTGAAGTCCAGTACCGCCACACCCTCGAGGCCCTCGGTCGCGAGAAGGGGATGCTGGGTGTCATCTTCCGCAAGGCGCAGAACAAGATCCAAGATCCTGCCAAACTCCGCCGTTTGATCGCCGACTTGATCGATCGTGAGCAGTGGACAAGCCTTGACACAGACGTCAAAGGCGACGCTTACGAGGGCCTGCTCGCCAAGAACGCCGAGGACGTCAAGACTGGGGCCGGCCAGTACTTCACGCCGCGAGCCCTAATCCGCGCGATCGTGGACGTCATGCGGCCAGAGCCGCAGAAGACGATCTGCGATCCGGCCTGTGGGACTGGCGGCTTCCTACTCGCGGCGCACGATTACATCGCCGACCATCACCACCTAGATCGGGACCAGCAGCGACACCTTCGGTACGAGGCGCTCCATGGCTGGGAGATCGTTGACGGCACCGCGCGACTGTGCGTGATGAACATGTCCTTGCATGGCATCGGCGGTAACGAGTCACCGATCCGCGTCGCTGACAGCCTGGCCGCCGATCCGGGCGACCGGTTCGACATGGTGCTGACCAATCCACCGTTCGGCAAGAAGTCCAGCTTCCTCGTCGTCAACGCGGAGGGTGAGACCGAGCGCGAGAACCTGGTCGTGGTGCGCGACGACTTTTGGGCGTCGACCTCGAACAAGCAGCTCAACTTCGTCCAGCACATCAAGACGCTGCTCAAGATCAACGGGCGCGCGGCGGCCGTCGTGCCGGACAATGTGCTGTTCGAGGGCGGCGCCGGCGAGACCGTGCGCCGCAAGCTACTCGACGAGTGCGACGTCCACACCCTGCTGCGCCTGCCGACCGGCGTCTTCTACGCCCAGGGTGTCAAGGCCAATGTCGTCTTCTTCGACCGGCGCGCCGGCGGCGAGCGGGCAGCGACCGAGAAGCTATGGATCTATGACTTCCGCACGAACCAGCACTTCACGCTGAAGACCAACCCGCTGCGCCGCGAGCATCTCGACGATTTCGTGGCCTGCTACAACGCCGTCAACCGGCACGAGCGGGTAGAAGCCGAGCGGTTCCGGGCGTTCAGCTACGACGAGCTAATGAAGCGCGACAAAGCGAGCCTCGACATCTTCTGGCTGCGCGACGAGACCCTCGAGGACTCCGACAACCTGCCCCCGCCGGAGGTGATCGCTGCGGAGATCGTCGAGGATCTTCAGGCGGCGCTGGACCAGTTCGCGGCGATCGCAGCGGACTTGAGTTCGGCGGGCGGCCGCGACGTGCCCGACGCGATCGGTGCGGCGGCCGAGGACCATCAGGAGGAGCTCGAATGGGGGTGATGTCCGCGCTCGACGCCGCGGCAAACGTCCTCGGCTCAGAAGGGAGGCCGCTGCGGGTCGAGGAGCTGACCGAACGCATGCTGTCCAGGGTGCCTGGTTCTCGACGGGCAGGACCCCGGCGGCAACCGTCCATGCCCAGCTGGCGACGGACGTGAAGAAGAAGGGTCCGAAGTCGCGCTTCGTGCGGACCGCGCCGGGTACGTTCGGCCTTCGGTCGTGGCCGGTGCAGGACCTCTCGTCGGCCTCCAAGCCGACGATGTCGTTCACAGACGCTGCCGAGGCCGTCCTCGAGGCCTCTGACAAGCACGAGGCGATGCACTACAAGGTCATCACTAAGCCCGGATCCACCGAACTTCTTCGTCTGACGGCTCGATGACCGTCGCGTAGAGACGATCGACCCCGGTGCATGCCCTGACCAGGGTGTCCGAGGCGGGGAGGGCGGCCGATCTGATCTCGCACGATGCGCTGGACACCCTGCGGCGGATCGCTTGGCAGGCTCCCGCCAGCCCCAAGCGGTGAGTGGATCTTCAGAGAGCGCTCAGGCGAGGAGCGGGATCGCCCGGAGCCGGGCCAGGGCCGTGGTCCAGCCGATCGCCCACGGCCAGCGGGCCGGCAGATGGAGGGTCAGCCGACGAGCCGAGCGGGTCAGCCGACCGACCAGCCCGAACAATCGCCGGCGCAGGGTCTTGGTCGTGACGATCCCTTCGCCCAAGCCCAGCCGGGCCGTCCAGCGAGCGAGGTTGTGAGCCATGACCTGGACCGCCAGCCAGGCCCCGTTGGCCGCGAACGTGCCCGATGGCAGGTGGTTGAGGGCCATGCCGTACTTGAGGTCCCGGATGGCGTTCTCGATCTCGGCATGACGGCGGTGGTCGGCTTCGAGGACGAGGGCCTCGCCGTCGCGGTCGGTGATGAAGGCGTGATAGTCGTACAGGACCAGCAGCGCGAGCTGGCTGCCTGGGGTTGGACGCACCCGCCGGACGATCAGCCGGACCGGGACGGCACCCTTCTGGTCAGCGAACGGTGCGTACGTGGTCTCGGCCACGTCGGCCCCGTCGTCGATCCAATACGGGATCGGCGTCCAGGCCTCCTCGGGGATGGCCTCGATGAGTCGCCGGATCGAGCGGTGCTGGCGGATCGTGATGGAAAAGCGGACGCCCAGCTTCCGGCAGACCGCCACGACGGCGTGGGCATAGAAGCCCGAGTCGGCCCGGACGGTGAGCTCGCCGCTGGCACCCGCGCCGCGGACCCGGCCGATCGTCTCGGCCAGGAAGTGGCCGGCGCTGCGGCCGGAGTTCGCGTTGCCGCCGCGTAGCCTCGCCATCAAGACGTCGCCCGTTCCGGCCGCCACCGCGAGCAAGGGGTGATAGCCGCGGACGCCGGTGTGGGTGAAGCGGCTGCCGCCTTCCTTGGCCAGGCCGTACGTCTCGCAGATGGTCGAGTCGAGATCGATCGTGAAGGGCGCACTCCCGGGGCCGGCCCGCGCCGCCCAGGCCCGCGCGAGCAGCTCCCGGCTGACCCGATCGAGCTGGCGCACGTGACCGAAGCGGAAGCTGCGCAGGAACGTCCCGAGGGTGGACGCCGCCTTGACCCGAAAGCCCAGCACTCGGCTGGTGCCGCCGGCCCGCAGCGCGTTCGCATCGTCGATGCAGTCACCGCCCGCGAGGGCCGACATGACCAGGGTCAGGAGCTTGTCGCCGACGTTCGCCGCACCGACCACGGCACCCAGGCTGACGTGCTCGTCGACGAGCCCTCGAAGGTCGAGATGGGCGGCCAGGGTGGCCGGCAGGAGGAGTCCCGCATCGGCCACCAGGCGATCGTCGTCGAAGGCCACATCGAGCCGGTCCACGGTGTGCGATGATCGCATCTATCAGGTGCTCCTCTGCTGAGTGTGCTGTTGGCTTCTCACCGCCAGCTTCTCAGTTCAGAAGGGCACCTGTCTGCGTGTCCCGACAGCCGAATCAGTCCGGACTATCGGTGGATCCGGGCTAAGCAAGCGCTGGCCAAGGGTCTGTTGGCGACGAGCGGCCTCACGCCTGAATAGACGATGTACGTGCAGCTCTACAGCGAAATTGATCGCAGGGAGAAGCGGGGCGACCCGCAGCGATTCACGCGGCATCCCAAGGGGCTATTCGGGCTGGCGCGCTGGCAGGAAGGCGACCTCCAATTCGAGATCGCCAAACACAACCGCGATATGAAGGATGACCTGCGCTCGGGGTTACTCACGATGGCGCCCAAGGCCTTCGAAGGCCTCGTCGGTCAGCTGCTGACGAAGATTGGCTTTCAGGACGTGACCGTTACGAAATACCACGGCGACGGCGGGGTCGATGTCCGTGGGACGCTCGTGGTGGGGGATGTGATCCAGACGAACATGGCTGTCCAGGTCAAGCGATGGAAGAACCACGTGCAGGCGCCGACGGTGCAACAGGTCCGAGGCGCCCTCGGTGCCCACGATCAGGGCCTGATCATCACCACGAGCGACTTCAGTTCGGGTGCGCGTGAAGAGGCGGCGCGGCCCGACCGCACCCCAGTCGCTCTCATGGACGGTGATCAACTCGTCGCCCTGCTGGTCGAGCACCAGATCGGAGTGCGCCGGGTCAGCCACGATCTCCTCGAGCTACAGGCCGTCGCAGAGTTGGTCGAGGACGACTGAAGGACCTTCCGCTGACGAGCTCGGCGGGGGTGGCCGTCGAGGTTTGTACATCATTTTGCACAGTTCCGGCCTTCCGTTCGGCCGGTCAGGCGGGTAGCGTACTCGGCATGACCAACCTGTCCCATTCGAGGTACGACACCCTGATCGGTCCGTGAGGGCCATGCGGGGCTGCGGCCCCGCCTTCGCGCTCCCCGCGCTGGGCACGTGCTGGGGGGTGCCGAGATGACGGAGCCCTTGGTTCCGCTTCCGCTGCCCGACCTGACGGTGCTCGTCCAGCCGCTCGCGGCGGTGTTCGCCGCCTACGGCGCGGCCAAGATCGGTCCACCACTCGTCCGCCGAGCCAGGCAGCGCGCGTACGACGAGGCGTCCGCGGCCGAAGCCGTTCGGCTCGTCATCTCCTCGCCCGTCGGGTTCGATCCTGACGAGGAACTCGCGACCGAGCTCATCCGAGCGCTCCATCCTCGACAATGCCGCGGCTTCGACGGCTGGCGGGTCGGGTGGCCGTCGGCCGAGCTGCGGGTGGTTCGGCGCCGAGGCGAACTCCAGTGGGAGATCGTCACGAACCGGCAGGTCGCGCCCCAGGTCGAGCACGCGCTCCGAGCCCTCTACCCGGGCGCCGAGGTCGAAGCGTTGCGACCGGATGACCTGCCGGTGGTTGCCACAGCGGTCGGTCGGCTCGCGGCGGACTCCTCGTGGCCGCTCGGAGAGGCCAGCTCGCCCGTCGGTCGTGCCCTCAACCGGCTCGCCGCTGGACTCGAGCGCACGCCCGGCGCCGCGGAGGTCCGACTGCGGCTGCTTGTTCGGCCGGCGCCGCCGGACGCATGGCGACGTCAGGCCGCGTCACCGTCAGCGGCGACGTCGCCGTCAATGGCGAAGATCATCGGGACGGCCGTCATCGACGGACTTCTCTTCCGGTCGGGCACCCTCGACGACTCGTCCGCGTCGAAAGCACCAACGGTCTCGCCCGAGGAGCGCGAGGCGGAGGGCCGGAAGCGTCGGGGCGTCGTCGGCTTCGACGTCGGTCTCCTCCTCGAGGTCGCCGGCGTGCCCGCCGACATGGCCGAGGCGCTCCTCTGGCGGCTGTTCGACTTCACCCATCCACTTGCCGACAGCCGCCAGGAGATCCGCTGGGAGCTCCGGCGGCGCGCGATCGCCAATCCGCCCCGAGCCCGCTTGGCCGACTGGGAGCTCGCTCAGCTCTGGTACCTGCCCGACTCGTCGTTCGACCGCGCAGGCTTCGAGCGCGATTGTCCCCTCGCCGCGCCGGCGCCGGCGATCGCCAGCTCAGGAAGCCTCGGCCTCGTCGTCGCCGAGTCGCGCGGGCGGCCGTTCGCGATCCCGGTCGACACGCTATCCCGGCACCTCGCGGTCCTCGGGGCGACCGGTTCGGGCAAGAGCACGCTCCTGCTGAACCTCACGCTCGCGGCGATCGGTTCGGGCGTCGGCGCGACCGTCATCGACCCGCACGGCGACCTCGTCGGCGACATCCTCTCCCGAATCCCGCGGACTGCCATCCCTCGCGTCCATGTTCTCCGCCTGGCCGACCGCGCCCATCCGCGCGGGTTCAACTTCCTCGAGCGTCGGTTCAGTTACGAAGACCAGCTCGTGGCGTCCGAGTTCGTCTACATGCTCGAGGACCTCTGGCCGAGATTCTGTGGGCCGAAGATGCAGCACTACCTACGCCACGGACTGCTCACGCTCCTAGCGGACGAGCGGCCGCAGACGATCCTCGAGCTCATCCGGATCCTGACCGACGACGGCTTCCGAGAGCCGTTCGTGAGGCAGCTGCAGGACCCGATGCTCAGGGCGTTCTGGGAGACGCAGTGGCCGGGGAGGGGAGAGCGCGAGCGCGACACTTCGATCAAGGCGGTCCTCAACAAGCTCGGCGCGTTCGTCACGTACGACTCGATCCGGGCGGTCGTCGGCCAGGGCACGTCCACGATCCGGCCGCGCGACTTGATGGATCGTGGCGAGGTGCTGCTCGTCGACCTCTCCGGCGTGGGCGGCGACAACGCGACGCTGTTCGGCGCGATGCTCGTCAGCCGCTACTACGTCGACGCGGTTGGCCGGCAGGGGATGCCGCGCGACGCTCGGCGGCAGCACCTGCTCATCGTTGACGAGGCGCAGCGGTTCGGAACGCGGGCCCTCGAGAACATCTCGGTCGAGGGCCGCAAGTTCGGTCTGGCCCTGGCCCTCGCGTCGCAGTCACTCGGTGGGCTGGGGGAACGCCTCAGCCACACGATCCTGACCAACGCGGCGACGATCGCGCTGCTGGCGCCGGGCGCCGAGGACGTCCGGGGCCTGGCACGGTTGTTCGCACCGGTGTCGGCCGAGCAGCTTTCGGGTCTTCGCGCGTTCGAGGTCGTCATGCGGATGCCCGGTCGCGACGGCCGGCCGACGGTCGCCGGCGGGATCCTCCTGCCGCCCGGACCGGCAGCTTCGGCTGTCGCGGCTGCGGCGATCGCCGCAAGCGATGCTCAGGATGCCCGACCGCTCGAGGAGGTCCGTGCCGAGGTCCATCGACGGGCTGGCGGGGCGGCAGCTACCGATGCTGCCAAGGCGTCGACACCGGACGCCAAGGGACCACTTCGGCGATGACGCGGGACTGTCGTTGCGCTGGCGCGCGGCGTGGCGCGGTGATGGGTCGACCCGCGTCAGTCTCGCGCCGGGGCGCCGCGTTTGATTCAGCGGCTCGATCGCCGGGACTGCTTCCATGAGCGTCGTCTTCCGCGAGAGCTCCGAACGAGCGCTCCTGTCCAGCCTCGACATCGGGCTGCTGTCCGTCCGCGATCGCGCCTGTCTGCGGCTGCTCTACCGCGCCGGCGTCGCGACCGCAGACCAGCTCGCGACCCTCATCCTCCCGAGCCGCAGGACTGCCCTCCGCCGGCTCCGACGCCTGTGGCAGCTCGGACTCCTCGAACGCGCTCCGCTCGCGCCCGAACGCGGTGGCATCCCCGTCGCGTACCGGATCAGCCGCCGCGGGAGCAAGCGCCTTGGCTACGTCGACACCCGAACCGGCGGAGTCAGTCGCGTCCGCCACACGCTCGACATCGTCGATGCCGTCTGCGCGCTCGTCCGATCGGCTCCCGGTTCCGTACAGCTCTGGCTGACCGAGCCGATGACCGACGGCGTCCTGCCCGCCGACGTCCGGCCGGACAGCATCGTCGTCGTCCAGCTCGACGGGCGGTCGGCGGCCCTGTGTCTCGAGATCGACGAGGCGACCGAGCATTCGCCAACGATCCGCGCCCGTCTTGTCGCGTACGAGCGGGCGCTGGCGGGTCGCGACGGGTGGCACGTCCTGTGGGTCGTGCCGACCGAGGAGCGCCTCGGGTGGCTTCGCCGCGTGGCCCGCTGGGATCAGCGGCCTGGGCTGGCCGGCCATTCTTGGGGCCTCGTCCTCGACGACCTCCGCACCGCCGGGTTCGCGGCGGCGACCCGGTCGGTCGGGTGGTCCGGTGACGCCGTCCCGCTTGCGGCCATCATCGCGGACCCGCGTCCGCGCCGATGCTCAACGCCGGTCGGCGCGCCCGCCTGGATCCGTGTGCTCGGCGCCGGCGGAGCCGAAGAGACCGACGAGGCGCTGGTATGAGTCGGGATCGCCTGACGCCCGCCGAGCGCAGCCTCCGCGGTCGCATGGGCGCCTACGTCGTCCACGCCCGCTACGACCCGCGCGAGACGACCGCTCCGGCTCGCGCGGCGTTCCTCAAGCGCTTCCTCGACGAGGTCGACCCCGGCCGCGTCCTACCCGAGTCCGAACGGCTGCGCCGGGCAGCCGCCGCCAGGAAGGGCTACTTCACCCGGCTCTCATTCCTGGCATCCCGCCGGCGCCGCCAGCGCAAGGCGAGAGGGCAGGGGAGGTAATCCGATGGAAACCTGGTGGTTCTACGAGATGCCAACCGCCCAGGCCGCATTGGAGGCGTGGCAAGCGATCGATCAGACAGACCCACCCGACGAGCTGACTGGCCTCACGTTCTACTCTCGGGAAGGGCGCGACCAACTGGATCACCTGTACGTGGTGGTGTGCAGCAAGAACCCACCGCATGGCCACGTCCACGGCGTCGAAGAGATCCTCGGCACGTTCGGCCACCGGGTCGGGTTGGTCCAGTACGAGTTCGATGAGACAGCCGGACTCCAGATCGTCGCAAGCGGCAGCGCAGAGGTCATCCTCGCCGGTCTCCTCTGGCAGGACCCCGGCGAGATCGAGCTTCGTTGGCCGGAGGGCAGCCCTCGCAGCTACTGGGCCGGTGGAGGCAGGGCGAGAAGCGTTCAATCGGCGCGGGGAGATTGAACGGATAGCAGAGTTCCGAGAGCGATCCGTTCAATCTGACCCGGGAGGTGACGGCGCGAGGCTATGCTCACTCGCGGTTGGAGGGCGAGTGTGATGCCTGGCGAAGGCCCGTTCCGGCACGGTAGATATCGGCTACGAACCTGGCTCCGGATGCATGAGCCGGGTTGGTTGTACGAGCCATGGCCGATCCCGAAGGGCTCAGCGGACTGCGGGAACCACGAGTTCTACAACGCCGATGACGCGATCGAGCGCTGCTACCACTGCGAGGTTGGAGCTCGTTCGCGAGCGGCGGTCCTGACTCCGCTCGCGTCGGCCGAAGCCGAGGGCATCGCCTAGTGGCATGGCCCGTCGTCTACTACCGGGCGGCCGACCGGTCCGAGCCTGTGAACGACGCGATTGATGCGCTGGCTGTAAAGGTGCAGGTTGCAATCGACAACCAGATCGAGCGGCTCGGGCTGTTTGGGCCCGACCATGGTTTCCCGTCCACCAGTCAGATCGAAGGTGAGCTTCGAGAGCTGCGCTGCCATTTCGGCGGCGACCACTATCGAATCCTGTACCAGCGCTCCAAGAACATGTTCGTGCTCCTCCACTTCCTGGCGAAGCACTCCGCGGCCGTTCCGGCGGCCGACATCAGGATCGCGAAGGACCGCTGGGACGATTTCGCGAGCCGCATGAACGAACGTCCTCGTCGGCCCCCGAGGGCCGCCGGACACGATGCCCCTTGACAAACTTCTCAATAGTGGTAACTTCGCGTCCGACCTCACACGCATGGATCGACTGAGATGACTACCGAACAGGAATGGGTCAGCCCAATTGGAAGCACCAGCCGTGCCGCCCGACGGCGTCGGGCTGGCCGGAGTGCGGAGTACCGCGCGGAACAGGATCGTCTAGCGCCCTACGAAGGCCTTGCGCGGATGATCATCGCGCGTCGAATCCGCTACGGCCTCACACAGGAGCAGCTGGCCGAACGCATGGGCACAAGCGTCCCCGCGATCAGTCGCCTCGAGAGCGGCCAGCACCGGCCCAACGTCGAGACCCTTGAGAAGCTAGGTCACGCATTCGGCGAGCAGTTCGTGCTGGGTTTCGAGGACTCGACCGGAACGCGCGAACTCGCGACCGTCGGACGCTGATCTCCCGTCGCATGAGCGAACCGCGAGGACTCGGCGTGGGCCCAGACACGATCCGCCGCTGGCAAGACCGCGGCCTGATCGGGCCACGCAATTCGCCGGCTCAGGCTGTTCGACACAACGTCGACACCGGCAAGACCTCGGGTAGGCCCGACCTCGGTACGTTTCCGCCAATCGTTGAGGTTTGGCTCCCCTCGAGCGAGGTTGAGCCCGCCGAGGAACCGTCGGTCGACTAAGGGCCTGTGGCCGAAAGATCCCGTTCGGATCGACCGGATCGTGCCAGATAAGGTGACACGGGCAGCCTGCATGGTGTCGGCATGGCCTTCGCGATCGCGCTGACCGATGAGCAGTGGGAGCTGTTGGCCGACCTATTCGAGCCGCCCGGTCGACGCGGCGCGCCGGCCGTGATCCCGCGCCGCCAGATGGTCGACGCGATGCTGTTCATCGCCCGGACCGGCTGCCAGTGGCGCTACCTGCCCGAGCGCTACGGGACCTGGACCGCGGTCTGGGCCCAGTGGCGGCGCTGGCGGGCGAACGGCGTGTGGGCGCGGGCGATGGCCCGCCTGGCCGCGGTCGTCCGGGTGCTCCACGACCGTGAGCCGAGCCCGTCGATGGTCATGGTCGACGCCCAGACCGTGAAGGGCGCCCGCTACGGACCCACGTTCCACGAGGCCGGCGGCCGGGGCGGCCGGACGATCGGGACCAAGCGGACGATCCTCGTCGAGATCCTGGGCCTGCCCGTGGCGGCCCGAGCGGGCTCGGCCCGGCCGCACGATGTCCAGGCCGGCCGTGAGCTCCTGGGCGAGCATCTGGCGGATCTGCCATCGGTCCGGGCGATCGTCGACGACCGGGCCTATCGGGGCCTCGCGGCGCTTGCGGAGCGCAAGCACGTCCGGCTCGACATCAAGGCGCCGCCGAAGGGTGTGAGCGGCTTCACCCCGCTCTGGCCGCTGTACAAGATCGAGCACGCCTTCGCCCAGCTCGAGGGCTGGCGGCGCCTGTCGCGCTGCTACGAGGGCAGCGAGGCCAGCGCCCGGGCCTGGCTCGAGGTTGCCTCGGTCGGCTATCTCGCCTGGCGTGCCGCCGCCTGATCGACCAGCCCGACCACCTGGACCAAGCGTGCTTCTGGTGGCCCCATGTTGGGTTATTGTCGATCGATGGCCAGCGAGTCCGATGTCCAAGGCGTTCTCGCCGCGATCGACGATTTCGGCAGCTGTCTCGCGGCGCAGGACCTCGGCGGAACGCTCGCCCTGCTTGCCGACGACCCTGATGTCGCGGTCATTCCCAGCGAAAGCGTTGAGGCTTATCGCGGGCAGGCCAGCGTCGAAGCCTTCTTCCGCCGGATCTATGCCGGGCCGAAACGCTACAGCTGGCGCTGGCGCGATCGGTGGGTCTCGGCTGAGGAAGTCTGGGCGTCGTTCGTCGCCGTCGGCGACGAGTGCGTCGATCGTGTGGGCGCAGAACGACGCGTCATCCCCTATTGCCTGACCGGCACCCTCGTCCGACGCGACGGCCGGTGGCGCTTCCTGCTCCTTCACGGCTCCGAGGAGTCATCCGGCGGTTAGCGGGTTCTGATTCCTCCAGGTAATTCGGCCACAGGCCCTTAGGCTAGGAACTCGATCGGACCTGCGCTCGCGAACGGCGCGTTGGGCCGCGCGATCGGGAGACCGGGCTGCGGGGAGCGGTCGGCCGCGCGCACCTCGACCTCCGCCTCCAGGAGCTGCCGCAGGCTGGCCTCGCTCGCGCGGAGCATCGCCTCGACCATGGGCCCGATCCGCTCAAGGGCCTCGCGTTCC
>JACCVQ010000107.1 GCA_013698095.1 Chloroflexota bacterium | reverse complement strand
CGCCAAGATCCCGGTCGTCGGCTTCGACAGCGGCGTCGACAGCGACATCCCGGTGACCACCGTATCCACGGACAACATCGCCGCGGCCGGCGAGGCAGCCGACCACATGGCCACGCTCATCGGCGATACCGGCAAGGTCGCCCTGATCGTCCACGACCAGACCAGCCAGACAGGCACCACCCGCCGCGACGGCTTCGTCAACCGGATAAAGGACAAGCACCCCAACATCCAGGTCGTCGACATCCAGTACGGCGCGGGCGACCCGGTCAAGTCGGCAGATCTCGCCAAGGCCATCATGAGCAAGAACCCCGACCTGAAGGGCTTCTTCGGTGCCAACGAGGGCTCCGCCAAGGGCGTCCTCAACGCGCTCAAGGAGACCAGCCAGGAAGGCAAGATCGTCGCCATCGGCTACGACTCGGGCCAGCAGCAGATCGACGCGATCAAGGGCGGCGTCATGGCAGGCGCCATCACCCAGAACCCCGTTGGTATCGGCGCCAAGTGCGTCGACGCCGCGCTCGATGCCCTCGCGGGCAAGACCATCGGGAAGACGATCGACACAGGATACTTCTGGTACGACAAGACCAATATCGACAAGCCCGAAATCCAGGCGGTCCTCTACAAGTAGGCCGTCGTCCGTCGACCTCGCACAGTCCACGAAAGGCTGTTCGCAACGCGGACAGCCTTTCGTGCGTCATGGGTGCTTTTGCCGACACCCCCGTCCGATCAGGCACGACCATGGACGGGCGAGCGGCAATGCGATCGAGTATTAGCTCCGCCGGGCGCCGTTCGGCCCCGAGCCCCTGGCATCCCGCACCACAGGAGCCGCACGATGCTGAAGACCCGCCTGCTCCATCCCGGGATCCTCGAGGCGCTCGGCGAGTCCGGCCACGGCGCCCAGGTCCTGATCGCGGACGGCAACTATCCCCTGCTGACCCGGTCGAGCGGCGCCGCGCGTCGCGTATTCCTGAACCTGGCCCCCGGCATCGTGACCGTCACCGACGTGCTCACGATCCTGGTAGACGCCATCCCGATCGAAGCGATGCTGGTCATGGTCCCCGATACCGGCGAGGAGCCCCGTATCTTTTCCGAGTTCCGCGAAATCCTGCCCGACATCCCGCTCGAGAGGCTCGGGCGGTTACCGTTCTATGAAGCGGCCCGCGGCCCCGACCTGGCGCTGGCCATCTCCACCGGGGACCAGCGGATCTATGCGAACCTGCTGCTCACCATCGGCGTGGTCATGCCCGAGTAGCGATCGCCTCGGTCGGGCCACACCGCTCAAAGGTGCTCACGATTCGGAGGAGTGGGGAACGAGAAAGACGACGATCAACACCTCCGCGTGGGGGTCGAAAACCCTGATTCGCGATCGGACAGCCCGGTACGATCGGTCGATGCTATCCCTCCTCTATGTCCTCGTGTTCATCGAGCTCGGCAGCCGGCGGATCTGCTTGAGCCCCTCCACCGCCCATCCCGACTCGGCCTGGGTAAGCCAGCAGGCCCGCAACCTCGCCCTGAACCTCGACGATTGGTCGACCGCCATCCCGGTTCCTCATCCGCGATCGGGACACGAGGTTCAGCCGAGCGTTCGACGCGGTCGTCCGCTGCCAACGTCACGTCGCGCAACTTCGGAACGGATGTACTAAGTGCAGTCGTTCGTAAGTTGCATCACGTAAGCATCGCAGCTACGCTCTCCCCGAAAGGAGCGTGCCGTGTCGAGACGAAGCCCGTATCGGATCGCCTTGGCCCCGCTCGAGCGTGAGCGTCTCGAGCGACGGGTCCGCCGCCAGACGGCCACACAGCGCGAGGTCTTCCGAGCAGAGGTCGTGCTGTTCGCGGCGGCCGGCCTGCGCAACGACGAGATCGCCGAGCGCCTGGGGACCGCCCGCGAGACCGTGAGCCGCTGGCGGAAGCGTTACTTCGAGGAAGGCGACGCGGGTCTCGTCGATCGTCCGCGGAGCGGCCGGCCGCGGGCCTTTTCCCCCTCGGGTGGTCGTCGAGATCAAGGCCCTCGCCTGCGCCCGACCGGCTGAGCTCGGGTTGCCGCTCGCTCGCCTGTCGGTCTCGGAGATCGCGCGGGTCGCGGTCGCGCGCGACATCGTCGAGGCGATCAGCACGACGACCGTCTGGCGCTGGCTCAGCGAGGATGCCCTCAAGCCGTGGCGCTATCGGAGCTGGATCTTCCCGCGTGATCCGGACTTCGAGGCCAAGGCCGGCCCGATCCTCGACCTCTATGGCAGTCGCTTCGGGGGCGAGCCACTGCGGCCCGACGAGCACGTCGTCTGCGCCGACGAGAAGACGAGCATCCAGGCCCGGGCGCGGATCCACCCGACGATCCGCCAGGACCGAGCCGCGCGACACGGGTCGAGCACGAGTACAAGCGGGCCGGATCGCTTGCCTATCTGGCCGCCTGGGACGTCCGGCGGGCGCAGGTCTTCGGGCGGTGCGACCAGACGACCGGGATCGAGCCGCTCGATCGGCTCGTCGAGCAGGTGATGCGCCAGGAGCCCTATGCCAGCGCCCGGCGCGTGTTCTGGGTCGTCGACAATGGCAGCAGTCATCGCGGCCCCAAGACCGAGGTCCGGCTGCGCGAACGCTGGCCCCAGATCAGGGTCGTCCATCCCCCGGTCCACGCCTCCTGGCTCAACCAGGTCGAGTGCTACTTCAGCGTCGTCCAGCGCAAGGTCCTCGACCCGAACGAGTGGCGCTCGCTCGCCGAGCTCGAGGCCGCCCTGCTTGCCTTCGGCGACCACTACAGTGCGATCGCCACGCCGTTCGAGTGGCGCTTCACCCGCCATGATCTGCGGCGCGTCCTGACCGCTTTGCCCGCTCAGACTGCGGCTGCGTGAACCAATACGTTGCGGGATTTACGAATCGGTGTACTAAGGCCAGAACCAACCGGATGCGACCCATGGCCGAAACACGAGCTCGCGAAGAGCCGGCTCGTGAACCCGCTCTCGACCAACGTCGCTCCGGGGTTCGACATCCTCACGCTCGATCCTGCGGACCTCACGTCTGTTCAGCGGATAGTCGAGCTCAAGTCCCCCGGTATCAGGGCCCGGACGTGCTCCTCCCGCCGCTCTCCTATCTCGGACATAGCCTTCCCGAAGGAGCCAAGACGAAGAAACGAAGAGCGAGCGTCGCCAGTCAGAAGTCGCCGGATACGGAAGGCGACGCCCGACAGCTCCTTGTGCTCGTCGACGCTCGGCACCGGGTGCTTCTCGACTTCGCGGCCGATCAAATTGATCAGGCCGCGGCGCATGGCATAGCCCGCGCGTGTAGAACCATTGAGTCGCACCTACCTAACAAGCCGGACAACCCCATTGACGGACGGAGCTGCCATGCGATACCCTACGGAAAACGTTCCGGAAAACCTTTGCCGCGGCGTTAGGGGGAGCCTCACATCTATGCACGATCGGTTCTACTGGAACGCCACGCGCCAGCCAGTGGTACGCGTTCGACGAAGTCGAGTTCTTACAACGGCGTAGAGGCGCAAGAATCGCTATGGCCGATGGCTCGATGTCCCGAGTCACGATCTTTGAAGTCGCGGACCTCGCCGGGGTGTCCGTGGGGACGGTTTCGAAGGCCCTGAACGGACGCGGCCAGCTTCGCGCGGAAACGGTTGAGCGAGTTCGCGCCGCAGCGCGCGACCTGGGCTTCGAGCCCAGCGAGCTGGCAAAGAGTCTCCTCCGTGGACGGACGTTTACCGTCGGATTGCTGACCAGCGATAGCTTCGGACGGTTCAGCATCCCGTTGACCTCGGGGATCGAGGATGCGCTCGGGGCCGGTCAGATCTCGGTCTTCCTATGTGACGCTCGCGGTGACCGCGTTCGCGAGCAGCACTACGTCCGATCCCTCCTCTCTCGCCGCGTCGACGGCATCATCGTGACCGGTCGGCGTACTGATCCGCGGGCACCGATCAACGACGAGAGGTTGCCTGTGCCGGTTGTGTACGCCTACTGCCAATCGTCCTCACCGGACGATCTGTCGCTTCTCCCCGACGACTATCAAGGTGGCCAGCTGGCGGCGCGGCATCTCCTCGCGCGCGGTCGGCGGCGTTTGGCACACGTCACAGGGCCAGTTCGTTTTGCGGCCGTCCGCGAGCGGGAACAGGGATTGCGCTCCGTCCTGGATACCGCCGGGGTGGAACTGCCCGCGTCACGCATCCTCGCCGGCGAGTGGACCGAGGCTTGGGGCCGGGAAGCGGCCGGCGCGCTGCTGTCTCAGAACCCCGATGTCGACGCCATCTTCTGCGGAAGCGACATCATCGCTCGTGGCGTCGCGGACGAACTTCGCGAGGCCGGCATTCGCGTGCCGGAGGACGTAGCACTGGTTGGCTTTGATAACTGGGAGATCATGGCTGCCGCAACGCGGCCACCGCTGACCAGCATCGACATGAACATCGAGGGCCTCGGCAAGACTGCAGCACATCGTCTGCTCGCGATGATCCGAGGCGACGCTCTTTCCGGCGTGGAGCGGATGCCGTGCCGGCTCGTCGTTCGGGATTCGTCGGGCGTATCGACGCTACGCGACCTATCCACCGAGCACGACCCCTCGGCATCCCTTTGATGCAGCGGGACGACGCTCGGCCCGTCATTTCGACGACACGGCCGGCGCGCCTGCGTAGGCCGGGGATCGGCGAGAGCGCGTGGGCGTACATCGTGCAGGCTGGGCATACCGACGGGATCATGACCTGGCACGACGAGCCATACGCACCAATGTTCGATAAGCTCGGCCGCTCGTTCGCTCATCTCTACGTGGGCGACCCAGCTCGCGGAAGCACCGGCGTACACGAGCTCGGATTCAACCAACCTATGCGTGGACCGGACCGCCGGGGCGTCCTTCCAACCGTAACGATCGTCGCGGATACGATCGAATCCGCACCGGGCGAGGTCATCGAGGTCATCTCCGACGCCATCGAGTACGCGGAGGAATATCTGCGGCGGCCGGTCGATCTCGCACGTGATTGATCCCGATGGCCGCGGTGCGCCCGCAAGGTTTCGAGAGTTGCCGCTCGGCGCGATTCGGCCGGGGGGGTGGCTGCGCGAACAGCTGGTGCTGCAGGCGGCGGGTCTGACCGGTCATCTCGACGAGTTCTGGCCCGACGTCGGACCGGACAGCGCATGGCTCGGTGGCGAGGGCGAGGACTGGGAGCGCGGGCCGTATTGGCTCGACGGGCTGGTTCCGCTCGCTCACCTTCTTATGGACAGGCGACTCCAGGCAAAGGCAGATCGATGGGTGGACGCCATCATCCTGAGCCAAGGACCCGATGGCCAGTTCGGTCCCCGGTCGAACGAGGACTGGTGGCCGCGGATGATCGCCCTCAAGGCCCTGATCCAGCACGCCGAGGCGACCGGCGATCCTCGCGTCGTGCCGTTCATGATCCGGTACGCGCGATACCAACTCGCCCAGCTTCCCGAACGCTCGCTTGTGGGATGGGCTCAGGCCCGTGGGGCGGAGAACCTGCTGATCGTTCAGTGGCTGTACGAGCGCACGGGCGAAGGCTTCCTGCCGGACCTGGCGGCCCTGATCGCGGCCCAGACGCTCGACTGGGGCCACCGACTCGCGTACGCACCGAACCGGCATCGGGCGGCCGTGTTCGACCCGTTCACCCATGTCGTCAACGTGGCGATGGGTCTCAAGTCGCCCGCGATCCAGTACCTGTTTGATCGGTCACCGGGGCACCTCATTCGGACGGAACGGGCGCTCGCCAACCTGGACCGGGATCATGGTCAGGTGACGGGCATGTTCTCCGGTGACGAGTGGCTTGCCGGTCCCGGTCCGAGCCACGGCGTGGAACTATGCGCGGTCGCCGAACTCATGTTCACGCTCGAACAGCTTGTTCGCGTCTTCGGCGTCGCATCGTTTGCCGATCGCCTGGAGTCGATCGCGTTCAACGCCTTGCCCGCCACCATCACGGCTGACATGCGGGCCCACCAATACCTCCAGCAGCCGAATCAGATCGCGTGCAGCCGGGCGCCGCGTGACTGGACGTACAGCAGCGACGAGGCGAACATCTTCGGGCTCGATCCCCACTTCGGCTGCTGTACGGCGAACCTTCATCAGGCATGGCCAAAGTTGACCAGCTCGCTCTGGATGGGCACGCTCGACGGCGGTCTCGCGGCGATCGTTTATGCGCCATGCACCGTCCGCGCCAAAGGTAATGACGGCGATGCCCTCGAGCTCGCGGTCGAGACGGCCTATCCGTTCGAGGAGACCGTCCGGATCGACGTTCGCGCCGGCCCACCCGTTCGCCTGCCGCTTCTTCTCCGAATCCCGGGATGGTGCACTGAGCCCGACCTGTCGATCAATGGCGTCCCCCACCGCCTGGGGCCGCCGACGGACAGCTACCTTCGCGTGGAGCGCCAGTTCCGGGTGGGGGACCATTTGGAGCTCACCCTCCCGATGAGCATGCGCGTCCTCCCGCGTCCGCTCGGCGGGATCGGTCTCGGGCTGGGGCCGCTCGTGCTCGCGCTGGCGATCGGCGAGGACTGGCAGCCGCTGTCGACCGACCACGGGTTTGGAGACTGGGAGGTCCGTCCGACTGGGCCCTGGAACTACGCGGTCGAGCGTGATGGTGCTGGAGTGCCGAGTGCAATACGGACCGAGCGCCACGCGGTGGCCACCCCAGCCTTTGCACTCGAGCACGCACCGGTCCGTGTTCATCTGCGGGGACACCGCGTGCGGCAGTGGATCGTCGAACAGAACTCTGCTGGGCCACTTCCGCCGAGCCCGCTCGATGCGACCGGCCGGAGTGAAGACATCCTCCTCGTTCCGTACGGCTCCGCCCGTTTGCGCATCGCCGAGTTTCCGTGGGTCGCGACGAGCAGCTCGATTCTCCGCTCTTAGCCCGGATGCACCGAAGCTCGCGCGAGATTGCCTTGCTGGACGGCCAAACCGTCGTTGCGGCCAAAAGACGGGAAGCTGATGACGATCGAGTGGCCCGACGAACGCGGTCGAGTGGCCCAGACCGGTCGAAGGCGGGTCGATCGAGGGCCGGGCAGGTGGTCGCGGACAGGCTCCCGCCAACCCCCCGGAGCTGCCCGGGCGGACCGGAGGATGATCAGGCCAGGAGCGGGATCGCTCGGAGCCTCGCGAGCGCGGCTTCCAGGTGACCGCCCACTACAAATCTATATACGGCGAAGCGAGGGTCCTCCGCCGTGCCCGCGAGCCATGGCGATGACGTTCGGCCGACCGGCTAGGACCGTGTCCTGTATTTCAACGTCGAGTCCTCGCCCGGCCAGCCACTTCGCGACAAATCCAGCGATCTCGCGCTCTCCGGCGCCACCTTCGACGAGACTTGGATTGATCGAGTCGATGGCCACAAGCTGACTGGTCAGCGCGGATGCCTCGGTCGTATCAGGAAGATCGATCGTGTCGATCCACATTTCGACCGATCTGGTGCCCGACCTAGAGCCAAGATGTCGGCGCGTCACAGGTATCGCCTCGGATCGAAGGTCGCCCCGTTGATCCGCGATTCCTCCGCTGCGAACGCCATCGTGTGGCTGTCAATGGAAACGTCGAGTGATGTCTCGGATTCCCGAAACGGGAGGCCTCCGCGCCGTTCGACAAGACGAGACAGAAATGACCCCATCATCCTGTCGTCGCCGCCGCCGTGGTCGCCGTCCGCGAATACCCGAATGAGTTCGGTCGACGGACGACCATTCGCGTTGAACGTCCGGACTTCGATCTCCCCCTTCGCCATGTGTCCACGAATGTCCCCGCGGCCCCCCAGGAGCTTAATCGTTCGGGTCCCATCTGCGCTGAGGCCCGCCACGGTGAAGGTGGCTGACACGCCGTTGGCGAAGCCGAGTGCCGTCGATTGATGATCCGTCACGTCGTTGTCGCAGTGATAGACGCAACGCCCATATGGCCCTGTGCGGAGCGCGTCGACGATGGCATTCGGGGCGGGATCCTCGGTGACTGCCGATCGCAATGTCCACCCAGGTGGCTCGTTCAGATAGTAGTCGGGAGCAAAGAACGGGCACGTATCCCTTGCCGGACAGCCGTCGAGGCAGCGCAGAGGGGCGCCCGTGGGCGCGTTCGAGGGCCGGAAATGTGACAGCCGGCCAACGGATGCGACCGAAGTGCACGGAGCGTCCGCCAACCATCTGATGAGATCGAGATCGTGCGAAGCCTTCGCAAGAATGAACGGGCTCGACTGGTCGGTACGCCGCCAGTTGCCCCGGACGTACGAGTGAGCGAAATGGAAATAGGCCACGTTTTCATGGTGGTCGATCGTGACCAACTCGCCGATCCGGCCCTCGTCGATGAGGGTCTTGATCGTGGCGAAGAATGGCGTGTATCGCTGGCTGTGCGCGACGGTCACATCAGCGGGATCGCGCACCCGGTGGAAGAGGTCGAGTACCTCGGAGAGCTGGTTAGAGATCGGCTTCTCGACGAGGATCGGATAGCCGTGCTCAAGAGCAGCGACTGCCGGCTCGTAGTGTTCTCGATCCGGAGACGCAATCACGACCGCATCGATCCCGTCGGACCGGGTGATTAGGGTTCGCCAGTCCGCAAACGCGCATTCCTTGCTGATCCCGTGAGCCGTCGCAAAGAGCCCCAGTCGCGCCGCATCCGGCTCAGCGACAGCGACAAATCGCGCTAGACCCGGGTGACGCAGCGCGAATGACCCGTAGGCGTGGATCCCACGCTGGCCGGCTCCGACCAACGCCAGACGAATGGGGCCCACGCCATCGCATTCTGGGTCAATCCCACGACCGCTGACGTTAGGGCCAGCAAGCACAGGTTCCATCGGCGCCTCCATACTACGCGCGTCGTCGGTTCGTTTGCCATCGGTGGAGATATCGTATAACACGTGTGTTATTCGGACCCGACTCGCGCAGTGATCAGACGACCGACGGCGGTGCTGTAGAATCGCGAACGATCAGTCGGGTCTGGAGGATCATCGACCCGGTCGGCTCGCCGGTCGCGAGAATGGCCCGTCAACATCGACGCGTCAGTCGCTCCGATGCCCGCGCCGGAACGTGGACGGTCGTCAGTGCGGGCACGACGTAGCGGGCCATCGGCAGGTCGTCGAAGCCCACGATGGACAGGCTGCTTGGGACGCGAAGGTTCGCCTGGCGGGCCGCGCGGAGGGCTCCCAAGGCGACCTCATCGGCGCGATACCCATCCAGGCGACCGACGGCCTCGTCGACGGCCAGGTCCGGATGGGCGTTGGTGATGCAACCGATCCGTCGGTGGCCGAGCTCGATCAGGTGCTCGACCGCCAGCCGTTTCCGTCTGGACCGTCTGGGGCGGCAATGAGCTGAAGGCGTTCGAGGCCGTAACCAAGCCATTCACCGCAATGACGGGCATCGACGTTCTCGCGACGACCGTCCGTGATTTCTCCCAGCTCGCCATAACGTGGACGCCGGGACATCCCTGCCTGACATCGCGGGTCCGCCGAACCCGGACAAACTCACGGACGAGTACCTCGAGATATTCCACAACCGCCAGCGCCGTCACTCGGCGCTCGGCATGCTTGCCCCGATCGAGTTCGAGACTCGGCACCAGACCGAGACGGTGGCCTGACTTCCAGAATCTCGACTCCACAAACCTGGGCACCCTAGGTCTCCACGAAATCCAGTGCTGTTCAGACACCAACCGTGGCTCTGGGCCCGCAGCTCATCGGCGTGGCCACGGCACCTTGAGCGATGACCTTGATCCGTATTCCCCAGGAGCGTAGTACGACGCAATCGCCCACCCTCAGGGCTTCGATCGCTCCCTTGTTTGCCCGCATAGCGGTGATTTGCCAAACAGCCTTGACGATCGGGGGGCAGCGAGAATGCTCGAATAGGAACGCTCATCGCGCTCATGCCAGACCGCCGATTTCGGCTTGGACGAATCGCTACCAGGTGGTCGGCTCATCGCTCGCGGGCCCGTTCACGATCCGCCCACGGCTTCGGACACTCGGGTCTCGGCTCCAAGCCGTCCCGGCCAGACCCGAACGATGGCCGAGCCGTGGGCCGGGAGCGTCTCCTGCCAGCCAGCCGACGCCTCGATGGATCGACGCGCCCAAAGATCCCGGACCGTGCCCGGAGGCGCGATGTCGATGTCGCCCCAGTCGACCGCCGCCTGAGTCGGAGCCGGACCACGGTTGAACACGCCGACGACTGTTGATCCGTCGGCCATCGGCTTCTCCCAGGTCTCCACCGCGCCGCGGACGTGCCGCCGCCGAGCCTGCAGGCCGAGCACGTCCTGGTGGGCGGCGAGGATCTCCTCGTTCGCCACGATCGCCAGGACGTCGGTTTCGAGTTCGCTGAGATCGCAGCCGAGCAGGAGTGGCGCACCCAAGAGGGCCCATAGCCCGAAGTGGGTTCTCTGCTCGTCCAGCGTCAGTCGCGACGCGCGAATCGAGCGATTCCAGGCGCCGCCGACACGGCCCACGACCAGCATGTCCGGATCGTTCCAGCCGCCGGGACCCGCGAATGCAGCCAGATCGTCCTGCCCAAAACCGATTCCGTCCACGGAGCCCCACGTGTCGTCGATGTCGCCGGTCGTTCGCCAGGCGTTGGCTCCCGCCCGTTCCCGGGCCCACTCCCAGACTTTGCCGAACCCATATTCGGACACGTGGTAGACGAAGTCCCGGTTGACCCGATCGAGGGCGTTTCGCATCCGGCCGAACGGCTCGACGAGCCGGTCGATCGGCGTCTCGTCATCGATCGGCCCAGCCGAGCACCAGTCGTACTTGAGATAGTCGAACCCCCAGGCTGCGAAGCTCGCCGCATCTTCCGCCTCGTGACCGGCGCTCCCGCCAAACCCGGCGCAGGTAGTGGGCCCGGGTGACGAGTAGATGCCGGCGCGCAGTCCCATCGCGTGAAGGTCCGCGCACAGCGCGCCGAGGTCGCGGAACTTGGCGTTTGGCTGGAGGCGGCCCCGCCGATCACGATCCCCTTGCCAGCCGTCGTCGATGTTGATCGTTGACCATCCCAGTGCGGCGAGCCCGCTACCGACGAGGACCAGGGCCGCCTGCCGGACGGCCTCCTCGCTCACGGCCGGGCCGAAGCAGTTCCAGCTATTCCAGCCTAGCGGTGGCGTGAGGCAGATGTCACCCCCGACCAGCAGCTCGAGCTGTCCAGACCAGGGTCCGTTGGCGTCTTCGCCGGAAACGGTGACCGCGTGCTCGCCGCGGGCTCGGGCCCGCCCGCTGATGACTCGGGTGGCAGCGTCGAACGAAAGCCCTGCCGGTAAGCCCTCGACTCGGATGCGGCTGGCGCCGCCATCGGCGACCGGAACGAGGTGGACGAACGGACGTCCCGGCCGCAACCCGATCCGCGATGGACCGCCGAAGCCGGCCAATCTAGCCCTTGACCCCGCCACTCGTGATGCCGCGCACGAAGTAGCGCTGGAGGAACAGGAACACCGCCAAAGGTAGAGCCATCTGGAGGACCGCCGCCGCTGTGAGGAACTGCCAGCCGCCGCCGAGCGAGGTCACGAGCCCGGTGATGACCACGGTCAGTGGACGGTTTGGGCTGCTCCCCATGAAGGTCAGCGCGACGAGCAGGTCGTTCCACACGCCGAGGAACACGAAGATCACGAGGGACGCGATCGCGGGGAGCGCCATCGGCACCGCGATGCGCCAAAACCGCTGGACGTGGTTGGCTCCATCGATCTCGGCGGATTCGAAGATCTCCCGCGGCAGCCCGCCGATCGCATTCCGGAGTAGGTAGACCTGGAACGGCAGGCCGTAGCCCGTGTGGGCCAGCCAGACGGCGACGAACGAGCCCGCAAGCCCAGTCGCCGCGAAGAGGCGGAGCACCGGGATCAGGGTCATCTGGATGGGGACAACCATCAGGCCGACGATAACGATGAAGAAGATGTCCCGGCCGGGAAATCGCATCCAGGCGAAGCCATACCCGGCCATCGTCGCGATCGTCACCTGGATGACGGTCGCCGGGATTGTGATCAGCAGGCTGTTGACGAAGGAGGTGGCCACGTTCGGGGTATCGAGGACTCGCTGGTAACTCTCGAATGTCAGTCCGTGGGGCGGGAAGAGCGCCGTCCACCAGCCGGCCTGACCCATGTCCGCTACCGAGCGGAACGAATTGACGATCAGCCCGAGCGTCGGGATGAGCCAGATGGCCATCACGACCCAGACCGTCAGGTGGAGCGGCACCCGTTGGGCGACTCGCCGCATGGTCGCCGGGGCAATCGGACGCGAGCGGATCGTGGCGACGGCCAGCTTGGTCATCGGATCTCCTCTTGCTGGCGGAATCTTCGGATGTTCAGCAACAGCAACGGAATCACGGCGATGAGTAGAACGACACCCACGGCACCGCCCCTGCCGTAATCGGTATTGGCGAGTCGAGCGAAGAGCTGACGGGCGATGACGTCCGTGCTGTACGCACCGGCGGTCAGGACATAGACGATGTCGAACACCTTTAGGGCGATGATTACCATTGTCGTGGCGACAACGGTGATCGTCGGCATGAGCAGGGGGGTGACGACCATGCGCAGGACCTGCAGCTCGTTCGCCCCATCCAGCCGGGCCGCTTCGAGCAGTTCGCTTGAGATTGCCTTCAGGCTGGCCGAGATGATGACCATCGCGAAGCCCGTGGCGGTCCAGATTCCGACGAAGATGAGGGCCGGGTTGTTGGTCGTCGAATTGATAAGCCAGGCGACCGGCGAGAACCCGACAGTCCCGATGATCGCGTTCAGCGTCCCGGTCTGGACGGTGCCCGGTGGCTGGAAGTCGTACATGAACTTCCAGATGATCGACGCGGCGACGGCGCTGATCGGCAGGGGCAGGAACACAGCGGTCTTGGCGAGCGACTCGTACTTGATTCGGTCGAAGATGACCGCGATCAGCAGGCCGCCGATGACGACGAAACCAGTAAAGAACACGAGCCAGAAGACGTTGTTCTTGAGGGCACCGAGGGTCTCCGAATTGGTGAAGAAGTAGATGTAGTTGTCGAGTCCCACAAAGCGGGTCGATGTCTTGTCCATGAAGCTCAGGACGATTGTGTTGATCGTCGGCAGGACCATGAACACGGCAGCAAAGGCAATCGCGGGCATGACCCAGACGTAGGGCCGAATCTGCGTCTGGCGGCGCACCGAGAGAAGGCTCAAGAGGCGCTCGGTCAGGTAGATGTATCCCCCGATGACTAGGGGGATGCCGACCGCCGCCCCGATCGCCGTCAGGAGTCGACTGTCCATCTCACCACCTTTAGATGTGGATGCGGTCGGTCGGGGCGAGAGGAGAGCACCCCGACCGACCTCGGTGGATGGTTTACGGCGTGTACGACGCAGCCTGGACTTGATCGAGGTTCGCCAGGATCGAATCGAGCTGCGACTGGTCGTTGGTGAAGTCGAGGGTCGACTTCCAGAAGGCATGCTGCATGTCGGCCGGCATCTGATCGCCCGCCGTCGGCAGAATGTTCTTGGCCGCCGCCGCGACCTGGGCCGCGTGGGCGAAGATCGGGTCGGGGTACTTAGTGATGGTCTTGAGGGCAGCCAGAGTCCCGCCCGCGTCGACCCAGATCTGCTGGGCTTCGGCGGTGGCCATGTACTGCATTAGCGCGCGTGCTTGGGCCGTGTCGTTGTACATAACGAACGAGTCCCAGAACCCCTCGATATTTCCATCGAACTGGGACGTGATGCTGGGATCGAGGAAGAAGTCAAAGTCAGTCCCGGCTTTGAGGTTGGGGTAGTCCTCAAGAAAGAACGACGGAATGAACGTCGCCTGCTCCAGGAACATGCAACCAGGCGGGCTGGCGAAGAGCGGTTTGCCGGCCCGGCCGAAGTTCGTCGAGAGGACCGTGTTGGCACCGCCATAGACGTTGTCGCCGGCGACCATCTTGCCGAACAGCTGATACGCTGACTTGATCTCGGGCGAACTCCACTTCTGCTTGCCCTGGTACCAGGCCGTGTAGACGTCGGGACCGGACTGGCGCATGACGATGTTGGCGAGCATGTCGGACGCCGGCCAGCCGGAGGCGTCGCCGGACTCGAGCCCGACGCAGAACAGCTTCGCCCCGGATGGTGGCGTGATCGCCAGGAGCTCGTCGTAGGTCTTCGGCGCGGTGCCCGTGAAGACCTTTGTGTTGAACCACTGCAGGCCCTTGACCTGGGTCTTGACCATCTCCTGGTAATGCTTGCCGTCGACGACGCCGACGGCTAGGAGGGCCGGGTTGGTGTCGCTCGAGTAGGCCGTCATGTCGAGGAAGCTCTCGAGCGGCTTCATGATGCCTTTCGTCGCCCAGTCGCTGAGCTTGTCGGGGTTCGGCGGACCGGCGATGTCGGGAAGCGGCGTACCCGCGTCGACATTGATCGCAAGCTGAGAGAAATCGCGCACGGTCGTGGCAAGGACTTCGATACCGGTCTTGTCAGTGAAAGGCTTGAGGACGGCCTGGAAGGCCTTCAGCTCATTGCCGCCCCAAGCCGTCCAGACGGTGACCTGCCCGCCGACCTGTCCGCCGCTCGCGACGGCGCTCGGGCCGGCGCTCGGGCCGGTGCCAGAGGATGTGGCCGGCTGACTGGGAGTGTCCGATGCGGCAGGTGAGGGAGTCGCTACGCTGCCGCAGCCGACGGCGACGAGGCTCACCGCGACGACACCCACGGTGATGGCGCGCGATCTCCAGATCGAATGACGTTTCACGATCGTTCCTCCTCGGGTCGGGATCAACTGACATGGATCGACACCGGTCACGTCCGGCTCCCGTTCGCGGCTCCCGTTCGCGTCTCCTCCTCTGCTGAGCTGCCCGACAGGATTGGCGCCCGGCCAAGGCCCGTCGCCGAGCTCGCCGAGCCAGAGTCTCGGGGATGGGTCAACTGACCGGCCGATGGAATCGATCGTCGCGCGATCTGCGCCGGCCGACCGCACCGGCGCCACATACTCAGGAGATGCAGCGGTCCCGCGTCCAAGTCTGGGGTGGGGGATGGGTCCTGCAGGCGGCTCTGGTTCCGGTGGCGAACGCGTCGCGGACAGACCCGCGAGATCCTCAGAGCGCCGGAACATGGAGGGGCCACGTCTCTCCCCTGTTTGGCAACAGGACCGGTGTTGTACACGTGTCACGCTGATCGTGGCAGCCTTCTCGTCGCTCGTCAAGAACTTCCGACAACCGAATTGTTCGTGGGAGAACTTGACGCCGGAGACTTGACGCGCGGGTGGTCTCTTCGTCACGATATGCGTGACACGTGTCCATGCACATTCGGGATACACAGGGAGGCACCGAACAGATGCTGTCGTCGGTCGCCGTCAGCCGCTTCTCTTCGCGCGGCTGAACGATGAGCGCCGTGCCGGATTGCGGTCGCCGGTGCCCGCCTGAGGCGGCCGCCGACGACGAGTCGCTCCGTGCGCTCGGCCTCGATCTGGACGACGGCGTTGTCTGGCCCGGTCGTTCGTGATGGTGGATCCCGATGTCCGATTCCCGGAGCCCTCCATCTGGGATGCCGCCGCCTCCGTCTACCAGGTCGAAGGAGCGGTCCGTGCCGGCACGCGAGGGCGTTCGATCTGGAACTCTTTCTATCGGTTTCCCGGAGCTATCGCCCGGGGGGAGGCCGGCGAAAGCGCCGCCGACCAATATACCGTTACGCCGAGGATGTGACCTCGATGGCGAGGCTGGGTCTCCGCGCCTATCGCTTCTCGATCGCCTGGCCGCGAATCCAGCCAGCCGGTCACGGCCCGCCGCTCGCATCCGGACTCCATTTCTACCGAAGACTCATCAATGAGGTACTTCATGCCGGCATACAGCCGGTCGCGGGGCCCTATCACTCGGACCTGCCGCAGGAGCTGGAGGATCGCGATGGGTGGCCCGTTCGGGATACAGCCCGCAGGGTCGCCGAATACGCTGAGATCGTCTTCGGGGCCCTCCAGGATCGGGTGACCTCGTGGGCGACGATCAACGATCCGTGGTGCCCCGCGTTCCTCGGTCACGCATCGGGCGTTCACGTCCCCAGGGTGCGCGACCTGGCCCGCGCGATTCGGGCGGCCGATCACCTGCTCCTCAGGCATGGGCTGGCTCTGCGGGCGATGCGGGCGATTGATCCCCGGCCGAGGCAGAAGATCACGCTCAACCTCATCCGGACGACCCCGCCGGGTCCCCGTAGCGCCAAGCTCGACGACGCCGCGCGGAGGATCGGAGGGCTCCAGAACCCGCTGTTCCTCGATCCGGCTCTGCGAGGAGCCTACCCCGACGACGTGATCGATGATCTCGCTTCGTTCGGCCGGCTGTCGATCGAGGTCGACGACCTCGCGACGATCGCCGAGCCCTTGGACTGGCTGGGCGTCAATTTCTACGTCGACCGGAGCATCGAGCTCGCCCCCGCCGCGGACGCCGTGCCCGCGCTCAGCAATATCTTTCCGGGAGTCATTGGTGTACGCGAGACGACCGCCGGCCATGCCGTGACGGACAGTGGCTGGCCTGTCACACCGGGCGGTCTGTGCGACCTCCTCATCGCCCTCCGGCGCCTCTACCCGAGCCTGCCGCCGCTATGGATGACAGAGAACGGCGCCGCGTACAACGACAAGCCGAAGGCGGACGGCTCGGTCGACGATTGGCGGCGGATCGCCTTTCGCGCGGACCATATCAGCTCAGGCTCTGAGGCGATGGCCGCGGGCGTCGAGATCGCCGCCTACTTCATCTGGTCATTCCTCGACGACTTCGAAGGGTCCGAGGGCTATAGCAATCGGTTCGGCCTGATTCAGGGCGAGTTCGCGAGACTCAGCGCCGGACACACCGTCAAAGCGCGACCTGGTATCGGGACGTGATCGCCCGAAACGGGCTGGCTTACGACGTTCGCTCCACTCTTGCCATGAGTCACGGGCTCGGTACGGTCGAGGAGCGGGCGGCCGCCTCCGACGGGGCCGACCCGCGGTCGGTGGCCTGAGTTGGGCTCAATGGATCCCCGAATAGTCGGCTCACGCCCGCAGCGTGCCGCTCGATTCCCGGACGATGAGCTCGGTGGCGAGGGTCGTCGAGGTCGCGATGCTGCCGTTCGCCATCATGGCGATGATCATCCGCGCCGCGACGATCCCGATCTCGCGCGCCGGGACGCGGATGGTCGTCAGCGACGGCTCGACGAACGGCGCGATCGGCAGATCGTCGAAGCCGACGATGGCGAGGTCATCCGGAACCGTCACGCCGATCACCCTGGCAGCCTTGAGCGCCCCCAAGGCGACCTCGTCGCTGGCCACGAACACCCCGGTCGGTCGAACCGTCTGCGCAAGCAGGTCGCGCATCGCTTCGAAGCCGCTGACCTCATCGTAGTTCGCCCGACGAACGAGCACTTCGTCGACGACGATGCCGCGTGATTCGAGTGCCGTTCGATAGCCGAGGAGCCGGTCTGCCGCCGCGCTGTTGTTCGACGGCGGGGCGTTAGTGATGCAGGCGATCCGCTCGTGCCCGAGGTCGAGCAGATGCTCCACCGCCATCCGAGCGGCGGCGACGTTGTCGACGTCGACGAACGGCAGGTCGCTTCCGGCCAGCATGCCCCAGAGGACGATCGGCACCCCGTCAGCGTGGAGAACCCGCAGGCCGTTGTCAGCGGGCCGGGCACCGGTCACGATGAGGGCGTCCACGTGCCCGCCACGCGCGAGGCCCACGCACGGATCCGGCTGGCCTGGGATGGCAGCCTCGACGATCAGCTTGACGCCAGCTCCCCCGAGCACGGACATCACGCCGTCCAACACGAGGGGCATGAACGCATTCGCGCCCATCTGCATCGTCGAGGCATACGTGACGAGGCCCACCACACCCGCCTTCTGGGACCGCAGCGAGCGCGCCGCAGCGTTCGGGTGGTACCCGAGATCGCGCGCCGCGTCCAGAACCCGTTTTCGGGTGGCAGGGCTGACCGCGATCCCGGAATCGCTGTTATTCAGGACATACGAGACCGTTGTCCGGGAAACCGACGCGAGCCGAGCCACGTCGCGGCTGGTCGGACTGCGCGGTGGCATGGCGACCTCGCTGACACGTGTCCAGTGATGGATTGTAACCTGCCGGCCCCGCGACCCTGGGGCGACCACCTCGCCTCTGACCAAATTGAGCCGTCCCCCGCCGCCGATGCCTGACTGCCTGCGGAACTCCAGTCGATGTGCGGGTGTCCGACGCAAACGCAGGTTCAGCCAGGCCGCGCCTGCGTTGCCATCGCCACGCCGGAGTCGAGTGAAGGGGAACGCATGCCGCCGATGACCGAATCAGTGCCGATCCGTGTCGGGTTCATCGGGCTGGGTGTCATGGCACGCACCCACCTTCGGGACATCCTGATGCGCGCCGACACCGAGGTCGTTGCCGTCTGCGAGCCGTCGTCAGTTGCCTTCGAGACGGCGGCCGACTTGTTCAACCAGCAAGGGCTGCCCCTGCCACCGAACGAGCAGGACTGGCGGAGGTTCGTGGCTGTCCACGCGGCGCGTCTCGACGCGGTCGTCATCATTACCCCTCACGTCCTGCACTTCGCCCAGGCGGCCGCCTGCCTCGAGGCCGGCCTCGACGTCCTGATCGAAAAGCCGATGGTCATGACCGCCCACGAGGCGCAGGCCCTCATCGAGACGCGCGATCGAACCGGGCGGCTCCTCGTAGTTGCGTTCCAGGGCAGCCTGTCGCCCCACGTCCGGGAAGCGTCGCGGATGCTCCGCTCGGGTCGGCTCGGGTCAATCCTCAACATCAGCGCGGTCGTCTGGCAGAACTGGTCGACGCTCACCATGGGCACGTGGCGGCACGACCCGCAACAATCCGGCGGCGGATTCCTGTTCGACACAGGAGCACACATGCTCAACACGGTGTCGGACCTGGCTGGGGAGGACTTCGCGCAGGTCGCGGCGTGGCTGGAGAACGAGGACCGCCCTGTCGACGTCCGCGCCGTCATCATGGGCCGGCTAGCTTCGGGCGCGCTGGTGACCATGAACGCCTGCGGCAGCGCGATCCCGTCCTGTCACTCGGACGTCCGGGTGTTCACAACAAAGGCAATTGTCCGAACCGGCATCTGGGGCGAGGTCCTCGAGCTTCAACGGACCGGCTCCAGCCGGCTCCGAAAGGTACGGTCAGTCGCGCCGACGCCG
Organism: Chloroflexota bacterium; assembly: GCA_013698095.1. GTDB lineage: Bacteria > Chloroflexota > Limnocylindria > Limnocylindrales > CSP1-4 > CF-46. The sequence continues at coordinate 5,272 of JACCVQ010000107.1, read as the reverse complement.
GTCTGGGATCAGTTCCTTAACGTCCGATCCGGACGGTCCGTAAACCCCAGCCCGCCGGAGGTCGGTCTGCGCATGGCCCGCCTCTGGGACGCGATCCGCGAGTCCAGCAGCCACGGCGGGGCCGTCATCGCCCTGCCCGCGTCGGCACCACACGCCACGACGCTTCCCCCGGGATCAGCATCGCTCGGGCACGGTGCCCCGAGCCTCACCAAGGAGATCGGCTCATGACTCGGGTCACCGTCTGGAACGAGTACCGCCAGGAGTGCACGGATCCGGAGGTGCGCGCCGTGTACCCGGATGGCATCCACGGAGCGATCGCCGAGGGCCTGCAAGCTGCGGGGTTCGACGTCAGGACCGCGACGCTCGACGAACCTGAGCACGGCCTCACCCAGGCGGTTCTGGACGCTACCGACGTCCTGACCTGGTGGGGCCACGCGGCTCACGGGGACGTGGACGACGCTGTGGTCGAGCACGTCTACCAGCGCGTCCTCGACGGCATGGGTCTGATCGTCCTCCACTCGGGTCACTTCTCGAAGATCTTCCGGCGCCTTATGGGGACGAGCTGCGACCTCAAGTGGCGCGAGGCCGGCGAGCGGGAGCGGATTTGGGTGGTGGAGCCCTCGCATCCGATCGCCGAGGGGCTGGGCGACTCGTTCGTCATCGAACGCGAGGAGATGTACGGCGAGCACTTCGACGTCCCAGCACCCGATCGGCTCGTGCTGGTCTCTTGGTTCCAGGGTGGCGACGTGTTCCGCAGCGGCTGTTGCTACAACCGTGGGCGGGGCCGGATTTTCTACTTCCGCCCCGGCCACGAGACGCACCCCACGTACTTCCAGGCCGAAGTCCGGCGCGTGATCGCGAATGCGGCGACATGGGCGACCCGACCAAGGGGCTCTCGGCCGGTTCACGGAAACAGCAGGCCGCTGGAAGCTCTCGAGCCGAGATGACCACGCTTGGCTGGGTGCGGATAGCAAACGAGTCGGACCGACGTGCCAGACGGCCAAATCGCCATCGCAGCCGTCACCTGGATGGCTCACGACCTCGGCCTAGGCGTGCTCATCCACGAGTACCACGGACTTGCGGCGTGATCGAATCGAGGTTTTCGACCTCCACGGTCCCAGGCGAGACGTCGGCGTCGGGGCGGCGACATCGAGGATGAGGAGCACGACGAGCACGATCGTGAGCGCAGCCGGGCCCCCGATCCGGACCGAGGAGTGGACGTCGGCCCGGCGGCGCTCCGCCTCATCGTCGCGACGGTCATCGCCCATGCCGACGCAGTCGGTCGATCCACGCGTCGGGCCAGCCGCCTCAGCCGGTGCTCTTGATCGGATTGCGACGTCCCGGGCGGCAGCCCGAGGGAGGCGACGAAGTCACGCGTGGCTTGGGGATCTGGCCTCACGAGTCGGCGTGGCCCGGGGCGCGAGGTCCGTCTCGCCATTGGCTTCGGCACGAGTCGGGCGACGGTTCATGCGAGACACCCGAACGGATGCGGGCGTGGCGAGTGGCATCTACGGCTCGATCGTCGGCCGCGGCGTCGCACTCAAGGTCGGAAGTACGGTCCATCCCGGACCATCGCTCCGTGTCGCCGCCAAGGTCCCCAAGGGCAGGATGCCTGAATGATCTTGATCAATCGACGCTGGCTCGATCGGACGGGTGAAGTCGCACGGCGATCCGTCAGGGCGGTCAGTGCCAGAACTTCCGTTCTCGTCGCCCTCATGGTCGTGCTCGTGCTGGTGGCCGGCGGCGCCGTCCTCGTCCAGGTCACGGACCAGATGCGCAGGGAGGCGGACGGCCGCCTCGATGGCCACACCGCAGACCTCGCGCGGTCGCTCGACGGGATCCTCCAGCGCGCAGCGAGCGACATCCGGCTCGCGAGTCGGAATGTGACGTTCGCCACTGCCCTTGCCGATTCTCCGGGACCGCTCGTGCCAGCCGATCGAGCCGCCGTCGACGCGACGATCACCTATCTCGGCGATCGGTACCACGCCGATGAGATCTGTGTTGTCCGGGCATCGGGGCTCGAAGCGGCCCGGTGGGTCAGCGGGAAAGGGGTCGCGGCCGTGAGCGATCTGTCACTCGACGAGCGCCAGAACAACCCCGCCTTCCTGCCACCCTGTCGCTCGCTGACGACGCGTTCTATCAGACCCAGCCGTACATTTCGCCCGACTCGAATCGATGGGTGATCGGGATCGCGACTCCGCTCATTCTTGCGAATGGGGATCATGCGGGCGTCCTGCACCTCGAGATCTCGATCGACCAATTCGCGGCGGCCCTGGGCGCCTCGCCGTTCGGCGGCAGCGGCTACAGCATGCTTCTCGACCGAGACGGCAAACTCCTCGTCCACCCGGAGCTTGCGGCGTTCCGGGTCGCGTCAAATACCTCCAGCGACCCGAATACTGGGCCCTTCCCCGCCGCCACGGCGTTGGGCTCGCCATCCTGGCGCGCGGAGGTGTCGACGATCAGGTCGGGCGCGGTCGGCTCGACAACGTTCGAGGAGGGCGGCCAGTCGTACCGGGTCAGCTTTGCTCCGATCCCCGATTCGAACCGGATCGTCGCGGTCATCAGCCCGATGTCCGAGCTGTACGCCGACATCAACCGGATCCTTCTTAACCTGCTCGTGACGGCAGGGCCGCTGCTGATCCTGATGTTCGGACTGACGGCCTGGTTCAGGCGAAGGGCGGCCCGGGCAAAGAGCGGGCTCGAAGGCCTCAACGAGCGCCTCGCGCTCACGAACGCGAACCTGGAGCAAGCGAGCAGAGCGAGTGGCGATCTCGCACGCGAGTCCGCGATCGTCAACCAGTTCACGGAGCTGACGGCCCTCACGGAGGACGAAATGTCGCTCGCCGATGCCTCGCTCGCCACCCTCGATGAGCTGGTCCACCCCGACGACGCCTCGCTCCACGTGTCCAATCCGTCGCAGGACCGAGCCCTGGTGCAGGCCACGCTCGGCGACCACGGCGCAAAGATCCTGTCGCTCCACGAGCTTGCTGGATGTCCCGCCGTCCGCCGCAGCAGCCTGTACGTGACGGACGATGTCGCAGCGCGGCTGAGCTTCCGCTGCCCGGTCTATCGGGTTACGACTGGAACTCTGGCCTGCGTCCCGCTGGTGGCCCTCGGGGAGACGATCGGCTCCGTTCACCTCCATTGGTCTCAGGCGCGCGAGCTCTCCCTTCCCGCCCGGCTGGCGATCACCAGGGTCAGCGAGCATTCCGCCCTGTCCATCGCCAATCGCCGCCTGCTCCTTGCCCTCCGGGGCCAAGCGAACACGGACGGCCGGACCGGCCTCACGAACAGTCGCGCCTTCGACGAGGCCGTTCACCAGCGTCTCTCGACGCGGGCAAAGGGTGACCGTGCCGCCGTGCTCATGCTGGACCTCGATCACTTCAAGGACTTCAACGATCGCTACGGTCATCCTGCCGGGGACGAGGCGCTCCGAGTCTTCGCGAGCCTTCTGTCAACGAGTATCCGCGATCAGGACATCGCGGCCCGCTACGGCGGGGAGGAATTCGCGGTCTATCTCGCGGGTCTGAGCGAGCACGAGGCGCTCGAGGTCGCCGAGCGCATCCGAGAGCGCACCGAAGGAACGATCATCCCCATCGGTCCGGGACAGACCGGTCGGCTGACCGTGTCGATCGAGATCGCCGTGCTTCCGAACGACGGCACCGAACGCGCAGTGCTGTTGAAGGCGGCCGACGAGGCCCTGTACCGGGCGAAGGTCGAGGGACGCAACCGGGTCGTCGCCCGAACAGCCCAGGCAATGCCGAGTCCGAAGCCGGCGGCGCGCCGACCGCGACATCGACCGACCCAAGCCGCCTGAACCGGCTCGGCGCCCGCGCACGCGCCGTCGGCTGGCGGACTCCTGGGCGGGTGGAGCGGCAAAGATCCGCTCGGTTTTGTCCGCGTTGACCGCGATCGCGGACATCAGAATGCCGCCGACCCACACTACCGAGGGCCTCGACGCCGCGAAGCGGATCGCAGCGGACCACCCCGGCGTCGGGGTCCTGATCCTTTCGCAATACATCGAGCCGGGCTACGCTCTCCGGCTCATCAACGACCATCCGGAGCGGGTCGGGTACCTTCTCGAGGCACGCGTCTTCGATGTTGCTGTCCTCGTCGACGCCTTGCGTCGGATCAACGAGGGCGAGTGCGTCGTCGATCCCACGATCGTCTCCCGACTGCTCGGCCGCAAGCGCCGTATAGATCCGCTTGTGAAGTTGACCCACGGGAGCGAGAAGTGTTGGCGCTCGTGGCCGAGGGCTCTCTAACGCTGCGATCGCGCAGCGCCTCTTCGTCACCGATCGGACGGTCGAGGCCCACACGACGCAGATCTTCCAGAAGCTCGGCCTCGAGCCCAGCCCAGAACTGCATCGTCGGGTGCTGGCTGTGCTCGCCTTTCTCCGAGGAGACTGAGCGTGTTGTGGTTCGGGACTGACTACTTCGCGTGGACCGTGACGCCCCTTCATCCCGTCAAGGGTGGGCCGAGGTCGGAGGTAGGATTGGTCCCGCACCAATGAGGAGTGTCCCCCCGAGTGGTGGGATTTGAGCCCGGCCCCTGACCTGCGCTGACACCGCGCAGCGAGGGGGCCACCGGTGTGATTCTCAGCGTGTTCCTTCCGAGAGCACGAAGAGGAGACCCAACCGATGGCCCTGTCACAGTCTGCCCTGTCCGAGCTGCTCGACGCGATCCGCGCCGGCGGCAGCGCCGACGTCATGCGCGAGGCGATGACGCTCGTCCTCCAGCAGCTGATCGAGCTCGAGGCCGACCAGGCGATCGGCGCGGGCCGATACGAGCGGACCGACGCCCGAACCACCCACCGCAATGGCAGCCGCGGCCGGCTGCTGTCGACCAAGGCCGGCGACGTCGAGCTGCGCATCCCCAAGCTCCGGACGGGCTCGTTCTTCCCGGCTCTGCTCGAGCCGCGGCGGCGGATCGACCGGGCCCTCTGGGCGGTCGTCATGGAGGCCTACGTCCATGGCGTCAGCACCCGCAAGGTCGACGACCTCGTGGCCGCCCTGGGCATCGACACCGGGATCAGCAAGAGCGAGGTCAGCCGCATCTGCACCGAGCTCGACGCGGTGGTGGCCGAGTTCCGCGACCGGTCGCTCGGCCACACCGCCTTCCCGTACGTCTTCCTCGACGCGACGGTGCGCCACGAGGCGCCACATAACCGAGTGGGATGGAAGGGCCCACCGCCGGGCTGTCGCAGCAGTCCGGTGAAGCTGGAGGCAGCCTGATCCTGGAGACGCAGGTGAGGGCAGGAGCAGCCTCGAC
>JACCVQ010000098.1 GCA_013698095.1 Chloroflexota bacterium | reverse complement strand
TGATCCCGAGCTTGAGGAGCTCCCCACGGATCCGCTGGTATCCCCAGCGCGGGTTCTCCCGGCCGAGCCGGACGACGAGGTCGCGGATGGCGTGGTCGGTCGGCGGCCGGCCGAGCTGCCCCGTCTTTCGGAAGGTCCACTTCCTCCGGACGAGTTCCCGGTGCCAGCGCAGCAGCGTCTCCGGCCGCACCATGAACGACGACCAGCTGCTCCTGGGCATCGCCCGGCTCGCCGCCGCGAACAGGACCCGGTCGAGACGATTGATCCTGGGGCGCTTGACCTGCCGTTGGAGCACCTTCACCTGGTGCCGGAGCACGAGGAGCTCGATGTCCCTCGCAGCTTGTTGGCGACCTCCGGCTCCGAGGAGACGGCGGACCAGGAAGTAGAGGAGCGAGAACAGCATGAAGCTCCTTCGCCTGTGCGAGACCGCATGCTACTGGTGCCGCCAACCACGAATCTGCATAACTGAACCCTTCACGGTCGATCACGCTCACCTTCCTGCGCCGGTATCCGACACCGGCCGAGGCCGAGCGCCTGACCGCGCACCGCCTGGCTCGCTTCCTCGCCCGGCAGGGCTACTCGGGTCGGACCGCACCGGAGGTCCTCATCGAGCGGATCCGAGCGCACACCGGCACACCGAACACCGGCGTCGATGTCGCCCGCGCCCGGGCGATGCTCGCCCTGGTCGACCTCCTCGAGCAGGTCGGCCGCGTCCTCGACGAGTACGCGGCGGCGATCGCCGGCGTCCTCGAGCGTCATCCCGACGCCGCACTGTTCGCGAGCTTCCCGGGCACTGGGCTCGTGACGAGCGCGACGCTGCTCGCCGAGATCGGCGAGGACAGGACTCGGTTCCCCTCGCCCGGCAGCCTCCTGGCCGAGGCGGGGCTGGCGCCGGTCACGCGCCAGTCCGGCTCGTCCCGGCGGGTCGGCTTGCGCTACGCGGCCAACCATCATCTCCGCGCCGCCTGGGGCCAGTGGATGTTGACCGCCATCCGGATCTCGCCCTGGACGCGCGAGGCCTACGACGCAGGGCGGGCCCGTGGCCAGTCGCACAGCCGGGCGATCCGCTCGGTCGGCGCCCGCTGGAGTCGGATCCTCTGGCGCTGCTGGCTGGACCGCCAGACCTACGATCCGGCGCTCGATCGGCGGGTGGCCATGGCAACCTGACGCCCGGGAGGTTGACAGAGGCAGCGCTGTCGGGTGCATCTCACGCGCAATGCCCAGGACCTCGTCCCACGCTCGGGTCGGAGCATGGTCGCGTCGGCCGTCCGGGCCATCCTCGAGCAGCCCGACGAGGCCTCGGCGCGCGACCAGTGCGGCCGGGTCATGGCCATGTTCGAGCCGCGCTTCCCGGCCGTCGCGCGCCTGCTCGGCGCTGCCGAGACCGATCTCCTCGCCCACTTCACGTTCCCCGAGAGTCATCGCCGCCAGATCCGCTCCACCAATCCGCTCGAGCGCCTGAACAAGGAGATTCAAGCGGCGGACCGCGGTCGTCGGAATCTTCCCCAACCGGGCCGCCGTCATCCGCCTCGTCGGGATGATCCTCGCCGAGCAGGACGACGAGTGGCAAGACGGACGGCGCTACTTCCGGCCCGAGACGATGGCCCTCATCGACGTCGTCACCGAACCACAGGAGGATGGCCCGGCACTGATGCTCGCGAGTTGAAGGATCCGACGCGGGGATGACTCCCTGCTACACCACATCCCGGGACTTGACCACCGGCGAACCACCGGAGCCTGAAGATCTCCCAAATTGGCGGCCCGCCCATCGCGCTCGGCAAAGCGAATGAACTCGAGCAAGTTGTCGCGGTACCAGCCGATCGTCCGAGGGCTTCGACCGGCGACCTTGAGCGCGGCGAAGTATTCGTCGATCAGGGCCCGCAGGCGGACCTACACCCGAGCTGGCGCCGCCAGCGGTGTCGACGCGGCGAACAGGTGAGTCACGGTGCGAGTGGCGGCAGGTCACGATCCGGTGGGACTGGCGGAGCCTCAGGTTGTGTCACTTTGGTGGTCCCGTACGGTGTAGTGGCGCCGGTGGCCATGTAGCCGGCCTCAGAGTTCGTCACCAAACAGATCGGATCGGTCCAGATCTGATCGCCCATCGATACGTCGCCCCTGATCTGGATAACCCACACGGGGCCGGGTTCCTTCAACTCCGGCTCCCGCCCGGTCAAGGGGACGTAGTGCGTGAGATCGCCGCCCGCCGGAAGCTTGCCCATGCCCGCGACCTGCTTCATAGGAATGAAATCGCCGATTCGGCACTTCACGAAGACGTCTGCAGCTTCTGCGTCGGGATGGGACGCCGACACCGCTCCAATGGCGGCCGCGCCAGTGTCGGAGGTTGCTACCGGCGCGAACGACGAGACTGGCCTGATCGTCGGAGACCTGGTCGACGTCGGTGGATCGGTGACGACGGCGCCCGCGGATACGCACCCCACTAGACTGGTCGCAAGAATTAGGAGCGTGACGAGCCTTTTCACGGCACGCGACCGTCGTAGGCATCGAAATAGTTGGCAGTCGTGCCAGACGTATTACAGTGCCAGATACCCGGCAGCGAGTTGGCGTTGCACTTGGAGCCAAGCGTTCTGTTGGCGTTCTGCCAACCCGCTGACGTCTGGTACTGATTCTTGTGGAAGCCCTGCGGATTGGCGACCCTGCCCCCAGCTTGATCGTTGTCATTCAGGGTCTCGTTCTGCCACTCGGCAGACTTGACGCCGCCCCAGCACGTTTCTACGTCGTGAACACTCTTACTCCGGATGAAGGTCTCATCGATGTACAGGTTGTAGGTCGTCCCAACCTTCGAGACCTGAAAGAAGTGGTATCCCGCGGCGCCGGGATTTGGGACAAGGGCGTCTTCGACGTGCCACTCCCGAAAATCCGCCCCGCATACGCCGGTCGCACGTTCGTAGTAGCTGAAGTAGTACAGCGCGCCCCCGTTATACGGGCAAACGCTGAACGCGGGGCATTTAGCGAAACCGACCTGGAATATGTTGTTCTCGCCGGTCGAGGCTGGCCCTTCGAGCGACACCCAGGAGAGAGACCAGCTGGGGTATCTCGTCGTCTGTGGTGTGCAAAGCATCTTGTCTAGCCTCTCGATCTCGGTATACGCACCCTTCACGACAACTGCAAGGACGCTGATCGTCCGTCTCAAGTTCCACCCCTCTTTCGCGCGCGCCGGGCCATTCGAGCTAATGTCGGGATGTGTGGAAATCGCGCCGAGCTCTGACGGCTCCTGAGGCCCAAGGAGAACGGCGTACCCTTCCGGTGGAGTTGGAAACCATCGAAAGGAGACGCCGCGATGCGACGGTACCA
>JACCVQ010000088.1 GCA_013698095.1 Chloroflexota bacterium | reverse complement strand
GCCCTGGTCCTCGCTGCCCTGTCCGGTGCCCTCGTCGGCGCGGCGCTGATGTGGGTGGTGCGGTGACCGTGGCGAAGCCGAAGGTCGTTCGTCGCGGTAGCTACCTCCTGCTCGTCGACTTCGAGCGAGTCGAGGACTGGTGCCGCCTGGTCCGGGTCCTGTTCGGCGACACCCCGTTCATGGTCGGCTCGGTCAACGATCGGCCCGACTTCCGGGACGTCGACATCCGCCTGATCCTGCGCGATGCGAAGTACGACCGGACTTGGCGGAACCCGCTCAAGGTCCGCCTCATGAACCGGGCGATCTCGACCTGGGGCCAGCGCGAGACGGGGCTGCCGATCGACTTCCAGATCCAGCGGATGACCGAGGCGAACGCGGCGTGGCCGAAGGGGTTTCGCAACCCGATGGGAATCCGGGATTGGTCGAAGTCCTTGCCGGGTACGGGCCGCCCATGACCACCGTCCGCAACCACGCCCCGGCCCGCGTCGGCGCGGCGCTGATGTGGGTGCTCGGCTGATGGACCGGCTCCACGCCGCCGACCGTGCCGCTTTGATCGAGCGACTGGGCCCGCGGCGGTTCGCGCGGATCTGGATCGGGGTGGTCGGCGGCCAGGCGCTCGCCCTCGCGATCGAGGTCGCGCTGAACGTCCTCGTCGTGTACTGGCTCGGTCAGCTCGCGTTCCCGTCTTTCGGCCTGGGTCCGCCGACGATCCTCGGCGCCGCGGGCATCACCGGCCTGGCGATGGTCCTGCGCCGCCCGATCCCGTTCCGTCGGTGGGCCCGTGGCTGAACGGCTCGCCTACCGCATCGCCGAGGCGGCCGCGGCCATGGGCGTCGATCACGAGACGATTCGGCGGGCCATCGTCCGCGGCGAGATCCCGGCCCGGAAGATCGGCGATCGTATCTGGATCATCCCTGCCGACGGGCTGTCGGCTTGGCTGGAGGAGGGCTACGATGCCGGACATGGCGTACGGCGACGGGACGATCACGAAGCGCCCCGACGGCCGCCTGCAGGTGATGGTCACGGTCGACGGCAAGCGCCGCTACCGGATGGTGGCAGCGAAGCTGGTGAAGGCGGATCCGAAGGAAGGGAAGCGCCAGGCCGAGAAGCTGAAGCGCGAGCTCCTCGCCCTGCGCGACGCCGCCGTCAACCCCTCGGCCCAGACGCTCGGGGACTACCTCGAAGCCTGGATCGTCAGCATGCGTGACGCCAAGCGGTCGCGGATTCGGCCGCGCACGCTCGACCACTACCGGCTGATCGTCGATCGCCACATCAAGCCGGCCCTCGGCTCGATCCGGCTCGACCGGTTGACCGAGCGCCACATCCAGGCGTGGATCGACGGCGACGGCGGCAGCCCGCGGACGATTGACCATCACCGGGCTGTCCTCCGCCGGGCGCTGAACGTCGCTGTCCGTCAGCGGGTGCTCCTGCGCAACCCGGCGCTCGCGATCGACCTGCCCCCGATCGTAGAGTTTCGCGGCGACCCGCTGTCCCTGGACGAAGCGAGCCGGCTGCTCGAGGCGTCCGTCGGCGACCGGCTCGGCGTCCTCTGGCGGCTGGCGATCGATACCGGCTTCCGCTTGTCGGAGCTGCTCGGGCTGGGCTGGGAGGACGACGTCGACCTTCCGGCCGGAACGGTCACGCCGAACCGTCAGCTCGTCCGTCGCCGCGGCCAGTGGGGCTACGGTCCGCCGAAGGTCGCCCGCGAGCTGCTCGGTGTGGCGATCGCGGCAGACACGGTCGCGGCGCTCCGCGCCCACAAGGTCCGCCAAGCAGATGAACGAGAGGCCGACTGGAAATACTGGGGCCTCGTCTTCATCAGCCCCGACCGCAATCGCGACGGCGATCGCGGGATGCCGTACCACGAGGCTGCCGTCCTTCGGGCGTTCCACGCGGCCTGCGATGCAGCCGGGATCCGACGGCGGAGAATCCACGATCTGCGCGGCACGACTGCCACCCTGATGCGCGAGCTCGGCGTCGCCGAGGACGTTCGGATGAGTCGGCTCGGGCACACGACGAAGGCCATGGCCAGGCACTACGGCCAGGCGGGATCAGCCCTCGACCGACGCGCCGCCGACACGCTCGGCGAAGCCCTCCGGACCGCGAACTGATGGCAACACTGATGGCAGCTAGCGAGGCGCCGCGGGCTTCGTCGGCCGATTCGTGTGGCGGAGAGGGTGGGATTCGAACCCACGGACCTTTCGGTCAACGGTTTTCAAGACCGTCGCAATCGACCGCTCTGCCACCTCTCCGGATCGGAGGATAGCGCCCGGCGGTGCCGGCCGGCACGCTCAGGCAAGGTCGTGGACCACCCAGACGTTCTGGTCGAAGTACACGCCAATGTCGCGCTCGAGGTCGATCGCGACGGGCGAGGTCGCGGTGGGGAGGATGTAGTCGCCGCTGTCGGGGAACGTCAGGCCGGTCCAGGCCTCCCAATCGGCGGCCGAGCCGCGGATCTCCATCGAGTGCGGCGCGGCGCGGACGATCCGGCCTCCGAGCCGGACGTGAAGCCGGATCCACGGATCGAACGGAAGCCCGTCGTCGCGGGTCCAGGTCGCGTAGCGCTCGATCGGGATGAGCGGATAACGATGCTTCTCGGTGGGGCGGACGCAGGCGATGACTGCGCGATAGCCCGCCGCGCGGCCGGCGGCCTGCATTGCTTGGAGCATTGTCCCGGACAGACCGCCGCCGCGGATGTTGCGCCCCACGACGATCAGCATCGCCCCGAGAGTCGTCGGCGCGCGACCGGCGTCGACATCCGCTGCAGACCGGAGGACCTGCTCGTCCCAGCTGGCGGGCAGGTCGGCGTCCGTGCCGTCCCAGGCGAGGGGCATCGCGTTCGACGTCGCCACGACTGCCCCGGCGGCATCGAGCAGGACGAGCTGGTGGTCCGGCCAGTCGAGATGGGCCCGCGGGAACATCCGGTTCGCGACCTCGCTCTCGGTCATGAACGGCTCCCACAGGCCAGCGTGATGGGCGTCGACGAGCAGGTCGAGCTCGGGGCGTTCCGTGAGCGTCGTCAGCGTGTGGCCCGGCGGCAGCTCGAGACCGTGGGCACGCAGATCCGATTCGATCGTCCCGGGCTCGGGCGCCGCCACCGTGTCAGTCCCGAGCGGCAATCGCGTCGCGGCCGAGATACGACCGCAGGACCTCCGGCACCTCGACGGAGCCGTCCGGGCGCTGGTACGTCTCGATGATCGCGGCCACGATCCGGGCGAGCGCCAGGCCTGAGCCGTTGAGCGTATGGACCAGCTCCGGCTTTGCGCCGGGCTCGGGCCGGTAGCGGATGGCCATCCGGCGGGCCTGGTAGTCGCGGAAGTTGGAGCAGGAGCTGACCTCCAGCCACGCCTCCACGCCCGGCGACCAGACCTCCAGGTCGTACTTCTTGGCCTGCACGAAGCCCATATCCCGAGTTGCCATCAACAGCACGCGATAAGCGAGTCCGAGTCGCTGGAGGAGGATCTCGGCCCGCTCGACGAGCCACTCGAGGGCGGCGTTCGAGTCGTCCGGCTTCTCGAAGAGCACCATCTCGACCTTGTCGAACTGGTGAACCCGGAGGATGCCGCGGGTGTCCTTGCCGGCGGCGCCGGCCTCGCGCCGGAAGCACGGCGAGTATGCGGCGTAGCGGATCGGCAGCTCGGCGACGTCCAGGATCTCGTCGCGGTGGAGGTTCGTGACCGGGACCTCGGATGTCGGGATCAGGTACAGGTCGTCGCGGGTGACGACGTACATCTGGTCTTCCTTGTCGGGGATCTGGCCGGTCCCGATCGCGGACGCCGTGTTCACGACCGCCGGCGGCCAGACCTCGGTCATCCCGTTCTCGCGGGTGTGGACGTCGAGGAACCAGTTGATCAGGCCGCGTTGGAGGGCCGATCCCGCGCCCTTGTACACCGGGAAGCCGGAGCCGGCGATCTTCGCGCCGCGCGGGTTGTCGATGATGTCCAGGGCGGCGCCGATCTCCCAGTGCGGCCTGCGCCGCCAGGTCGTGCTATCGCTCGGCGCGTCGGCGCCGGTCTGGCCGGTCAGCGGCTGCTCGGCGGGAAGGAGCTCGCCCCATGTCCGGACCGTGACGTTCGATTCCTCGCCGCCGACCGGGACGTCGGGATCGGCAGGGTTCGGGATCCGGAGGAGGAGCTGCTCGACCTCGGCCTCGACCGTCGCGAGCTCCGCGTCGATCGCCTCGATCTTGCGGCCTGCCTCGACGGACGCCGCCTTGAGCGCGGCGACATCCGGTCCGTCAGGTCGGGCGCCGGCCTTGATCGCCGCGCCGACCTCCTTGCTCGTTGCGTTGCGCTCGGCCTTGAGCGCGTCGCCCTCGCCGAGGAGAGTCCGGCGGCGGCCGTCGAGCTCGAGGGCTCGATCGATGACGGTCGGGTCCTCGCCCTTGTCGAGCGCGCCCCGCCGGATCGCGTCGGCGTCGTCGCGGAGGCGCTGGAGCCCGACGCTCATGCCGGCACCTGCGGCGCAGCCGCGGCCGCTGCTGCGGTGCGCAGCCGGTCGGTCACGAACCCGGCGTCGAGCGAAGCCAGGAGCCAGCCGGCGCGCGGGCCGTTCGTGCGGCCGAGGAACGCCGCGTAAAGGGCGGCGAAGGCCCGGCCATTCAGCAGGCCTGCCTCGGCGGCGACAGCAAAGATCAGGTCCTGCCAGGCCTCGCCCGATGCCGGCGTCGCCTCGGTCGAAAGGGCGGCGTCGGCGAGCGCGCCGAGGTACTGCCGCTGGTCGTCCGCGAGGGCTGCGACGGCGTCCGCTGGCAGGTTCTCCCGGACCGCGACGATCGCTCGCTCCGGCGCATAGGTCGCGAGCCAGGCGCGAGCCGCCCGGACCCGCTCGTTCAGGATGTCGGTCTCGCGCTCCGTCAGGGGGCTCCCCTTCTCGGCCTCGACCCGCGCCGCGACATCAACATTCGGGATCTGGAGGAGCAGGGCGAGGTGCGAGAACGCCGGCCGGAACAGGGCGGCGTCGGCGGCAACGTCGGCATCGCGATCGAGGAGCGAGTAGCGGAACGTGCCCTCGAACCCGGGCGCGATCTCGCCTCGGACGGGCTTGCCGGCGGTGGCCGCCGCGAACCGGTCGAACTCGTCGAACAGGCGCGGCACCGCGTCGGTCTGGTTCGGCTCGAAGTCGACCGCAGTGTTCGGCTTCGGCCGAAGGAAGAAGAAGCGGAGCTGCTCGGGCGGGATCACTTCCACGATCTCATGGGCCGCCGCGCCGCGACCCCTGGACGTCGACATCTTCTTGCCGCCGATGTTGATGAACTCGTACGGGACATTGAGCGGTGGCTCGCGCTCGAAGACCTCGCGGGCGATCGCGTCCGAGCGGTCGCGCGACCCTCCCGCGGTGGAGAGGTCCTTGCCGCACGGCTCGATCGTGACTCCGAGGAGCGACCACTGCGCCGCCCATTCAAGGTTCCAGGGGAGTTTGGCGCGCCCGCCGAACGGGGCGACCCAGCCGGAGTGCCCGCAGCCCTTCGCCCACGTGACCAGCGTCTCGCGACACTCGTAGAACACGCGCGCGCCGTCCCACTTGGTGACGATCGTCGTGCCGATCTTGCCGCAGCTCTCGCAGATGACGCTGAGCGGGTGCCAAGTGTCGGGATGCTGGACGTTCGCGACGCGCCGATAGATCGCGCGGACCACCTGGGCCCGGTCGAGCGCCGCCCGGATGTAGCTATCCATGTCGCCGGTCGGGTAGATGTCGCTCATCCAGTAGTAACGCTCGGGCACGATCCCGAGACCGCGGAACGTCTCGATGAAGATGCCGGCGAAGTGGCGGGCGTAGCTCTCGTGGCAGTCGCCGGCGGGGTCCGGGACGTGGGCCAGCGGGCGGCCCATCTCGCGATCGATCGCATCGGGGGTCAGGAGCGCCTGGGCGTCCATCGGGTCGAGATCGTCGACGCCGTAGAGGAGATGGGCCTCTATGCCCCGGGCCCGGAGGGCGCGCCAGATCGTGTCGAGGATGACGGGGCCGCGGAGCGAGCCGACATGGACCGTCCCGGACGGCGTCTTGCTGTCGTTGACGACCTGCGGTCCGTTGACGCCGGCAGCTAGTTCGTCTGCCCAATCGTCGGGCTCATGGCGTCGCGGAGCCTCGCCTGAGACCTCCGAGAGCGGTTGCCTACCCATGGTGGAGGTTGCCACCTCCCGAACTATGAGATGCCGACGACCTTGTAGGTGAAGTCGCCCGCCGGGACCTTGACGACGACCTTCTCGCCCTTCTTCTTGCCGAGCAACGCCCGCCCGACCGGACTCTCGTTGCTGATCCGGCCCTCGGTCGGCTTGGCCTCGGTCGAGCCGACGATCGTGAACGACTCCTCGCCGTCGTCGCTGGCGACCTTGACGGTCGAGCCGATCTGGACGTGGTCGGTCGAGTGGTTCTCGTCGATGATCGTCGCGTTCTTGATCAGCGCCTGCAGCGTCTGGATCCGGCCTTCGACGAACGCCTGCTCGTTCTTGGCGTCCTCGTATTCGGCGTTCTCGCTGAGATCGCCGTGCTCCTTGGCGTCGTGGATCCGCTGGGCGACCTCGGGCCGCTTGACCGAGGTCATCTCGTCGAGCTCCGTGCGGAGCTTGTCGAGGCCCTCCCGGGAGAGGTAGGTCGGCTTGTTCTGCATTGGTTGGGCGCCCCCAGAAGGCAGTGACGCGGGACGCGGGTCCGGCGCCGAGGTTCTGATAAAGGAAAGAACTCCAGGCCCCGCTACGTGGCGCGCGCCTGAAGTTCGACCGGCCGAAACTCTAGCGCGGGGACGCGATTCGTGTCAAAAACAGGGCTCATCGAAGCTCGCCGCGGCAGGTCCCCGGCGCGGGTCCCGCGGCGCATGCGAGAGGCGCATGAGATTCGGCATCAGCACGCTCGGCCGGCGGGAACTTGCGCAAGGCTGAGCGTGCTGAGCGCCGATTCCATGCAGGAGGTGCATGGCTCGCGGCCGTGACCGCGTCGCCACCTGTTGCTAGCCCGCGTACTCCCGCACCCGCGCGGCCACGCGGCGCAACGAGCTGCGATCGGGGCACGCCACGAACACCGTGTCGTCGCCCGCGATCGAACCCGCGACCTCCGGCCAGCGCGCCCGATCGAGCGCGGCCGCGATCGCGTGGGCAGAGCCGGGCAGCGTCCGCACGACGAGCAGGAGGCCCGCCTCACGGACCTCGATCGGCAAATCGCGGAGCAACGCGCGCAGCCGATCCTCACCCGACGTCTCGGCCTCGACCAACCGAGTCGGCAGCGCGTACGCCTGAGTTCCCTCGCGCGCCGCCTTGACCAACCCGAGCTCGGCCACGTCGCGCGACATCGTCGCCTGGGTGGTCCGGAAGCCGCGCTCGCGCAGCGCCCCCGCCAGCTCCTGCTGTGTCCGGATCGGGCGCGACGCAACGAGGTCGCGGATCGCCCGGTGGCGGAGCTGCTTCATGACCTCCATCGGCCGGGAAGCCTACGCCCTGGACCGGCGGCGAGCGATCACCGCAGGTTCAACCACGTGACGAGGACGACCACCGCAAGGAGCACCCGGTAGAGGACGAACACGTCGGTCGAGCGGGTTCGCAGGAACCGCAGCAGGACCGTTATTGCGAGCAGGCCGAACACGAATGACGCGACAAGCCCGGCAGCCATCGGTCCGGCCTGGAACGCGATGCTCTCACCGCGGATGACGTTCATCAGCTCGTATGCCGCGGCGGCGGCAGTGATCGGGGTCGCCATCAGGAAGCTGAACCGCGCGGCCTCGTCGCGCTGGAGCCCGGCGAACAGGCCCGCCGAGATCGAGATCCCGGACCGGCTGATCCCGGGGATGAGGGCGATCGCCTGAGCGCCGCCGATCGCGATCGCCTGGCGGAAGGTCAGATCGAGCGCCGTCCGGTGGCGGCTGCCGGCCCGCTCGGCGAGCCACAGGATCCCGCCGCCGACGACCAGCATGACCGCGACGAGGCCGACGTTCCGGATCAGCTCCTCGATGTCGTGGAGGAGGAAGCCGAGGACGAGGGCGGGAACGGTCGCGACCGCCAGGAGGGCGGCCAGGCGGCGGTCCGGGTCGCCCGCCAGCGAGCGGTCGCGGAGCGTCGCGAAGAACGCCGGGATGAGGCGGAGCCAGTCGGATCGGAAATAGAGGAGCAGCGCGACAAGCGTCCCGATGTGGAGGATCACGCTGAACGCGAGCGACGTGATGAACGGATCGGTGATCCCGAGCAGGTACGGGATGATGATCAGATGGCCGCTCGAAGAGACCGGCAGGAACTCGGTCAGTCCCTGGACGATGCCCATGACGATCGCGGCGACGAGGGTATCCATCGGATCCGATCCAGGTCTGAGGGCGAATGACGCCCGACGCGAGAACGGCGACGGGCGGCACCGCCAGGGGTGAGCCCCGACGACGCCGCCCGACGACGATGACTAGCGGATGAACAGCGGTGCCAGCACGAGGGTGATCGTTGCCAGGAGCTTCACGAGGACGTGGAGCGAGGGACCGGCCGTGTCCTTGAACGGATCGCCGACCGTGTCGCCGACGACGGCCGCGGCATGGGCATCTGAGCCCTTGCCGAGAACGTTGCCCTGGTCATCCTTGAGGTTGCCGGACTCGATGTACTTCTTGGCGTTGTCCCACGCCCCGCCGCCGTTGTTCAGGACGGTCGCGAGCATCACGCCCGAGATCGTGCCGACCATCAGCATGCCTGCCACCGCCTCGGCGCCGAGCAGGAGCCCGACGATGATCGGCGTTGCGACCGCGACGACACCCGGCGCGATCATCTCGCGCAGCGCAGCCTTGGTCGTGATGTCGACGACCCGGGCGTAGTCCGGGCGCTGGGTGTAATCCATGATCCCGGGCATCTCGCGGAACTGACGGCGGACCTCGACGATGATCGCCTGGGCCGTCGTGCCGACAGCCCGGATGGCGAGCGACGAGAAGAAGTAGACGAGCATCGCGCCGATCAGGGCGGCGATGAAGACGCTGACGTTGGACAGGTCCACCGACTCCATCAGCGGCTTGCCCTGGCGCGCCAGGATCAGGTTGACCTTGTCGATGTAAGCGCTGAACAGCAGGAACGCCGCGAGCGACGCTGACGCAATCGCGTAGCCCTTCGTCAGGGCCTTGGTCGTGTTGCCGACGGCATCGAGGCGGTCGGTGATCTCGCGGGCGCCGGCCTCGGCCCGGCTGAACTCGGCGATGCCGCCGGCGTTGTCGGTGATCGGGCCGAACGTGTCCATCGCCAGGATGTAGGCGGTGGTCATGAGCATCGCCATCGTCGCAACGGCGGTCCCGAAGATCCCCCCGACGTCGCGCCCGTCGGCGGTCACGATCCCGGCCTGCGACCCGAGCCAATGGCTGGCAAAGAGCGCGATGCCGATCGTGATCGCGGTCACGAAGGTCGTCTCAAAGCCGACCGCGGTGCCCGAGATGATGTTCGTCGCCGGGCCCGTCTTGGACGCCTCGGCGATCTCTCGGACCGGGCGATACCCGCCGGCGGTGTAGAACTGGGTGATGTAGACGAACGCGACGCTGGTGGCGAGACCGACGACGCCGGCGCCGAAGAACAGGAGCCACACCGGGAGGCCGTTGATCGGCGAGTTGCCGTTCGTCTGGAGCATGACGTTCGTCGTCAGGAGGAGCGCAAACACGGACAGGATCGTCGTGACCCAGTAGCCGCGGTTGAGCATGTTCATCGGGTCCTCGGTCTCGTTGCCGCGGACGAAGAAGATCGCCACGATCGTCGACAGGAGGCCGAAGGCGCGGATCACGAGCGGGAAGAAGATCCAGGCGGCCGGGTTCGGCCAGACCGCTGCCAGCGCGATCGTGTAGACGCCGACACCCAGGATCATCGCCCCGATGTTCTCGGCGGCGGTCGACTCGAAGAGGTCGGCGCCACGGCCGGCGCAGTCGCCGACGTTGTCGCCGACCAGGTCCGCGACGACGCCCGCGTTGCGCGGGTCGTCCTCGGGGATGCCCTTCTCGACCTTGCCGACGAGGTCGGAACCGACATCGGCGGCCTTCGTGTAGATCCCGCCGCCGAGCTGGGCGAACAGGGCCACGAACGAGGCGCCGAAGCCGAAGCCGACGATCAGGAACGGAGCGTCCTGCGTCGCCTTGCCGCCGGCGAGGCCGCCGAAGAGGCTGAAGATCCCGTACACGCCGAGGAGCGACAGGGCGACGACGAGGAAGCCCGAAACGGCCCCGCCGCGCATCGCGACCTGGACGGCCTCGACGACGCTGCGCCGGGCCGCGGCGGCGGTCCGGACGTTGGCCTTGACGCTGATGTACATGCCGATGATCCCCGACGCCATCGAGCAGATGGCGCCGACGAGGAAGGCGAGCGCGGTCCGCCAGCCGAGGGCGAGGCCGAACGTGTCGGTCTCGGCGACCGCCTGCGTCTCGAAGACCGTGATGACGGCCCCGATGACGACGGCGCCAACGACGGCGAGGATGGCAATCGTCGTGTACTGCCGCCGGATGAAGGCGACCGCGCCCTCGAAGATCGTGCCGGCCACGTCTTCCATCTCCTTCGTCCCGGTGTCCCGGGCGAGGACGTCGCGGGCGAGGTAGATCGCGAACAGCACGGCGATGATGCCGGCCGGCAGGATGATCAGCTGGAGCGTGTCTGCGCTCAACAAGGTGTCGGGGTCCTCCACTCTCGCTTGGGCCGACCGTGGATCGCGCACCGAAATCGTGCGTCGCGTCCGGGGATCGGGGCCTGTCCGACCCGCACGCGGGAATGGCGGGCGGGCAGCCGGGAGTGTAGCAAAGGCGGGACGGCACTCGCCAGACGCGTGTGCCGACCACGTGGCCAGGTCCGGATTCGGGGCGGTACTCCGGCCCCCGGAACCCCGAACCGGGCCCGGACCCTATGCTTCGCGGGCCGTGACGAACCGCCGACCCCTTGGCTGCCTGCTCGAGATCGTCCAGACGCTGGTCCTGACCGTCGTCCTGTTCTGGATCGTCCAGTCGTTCGTTGCCCAGCCGTTCCAGGTCCGCCAGTTCTCGATGCAGCACACGATCGAGAACGATCAGTTCGTCCTGGTCGACAAGCTGACCCCGCGATTCGACGGTTATCACCGCGGCGACATCGTCGTGTTCGCACCGCCAAAGAACGCCGAGTCGCCGCGCGGCGAGCCGTTCATCAAGCGGATCATCGGCGTCAGCGGCGACGTGGTGGAGCTCCGCGACGGTGCTGTGTTCGTCAACGACACGGCCCTCGACGAGCCGTATGTCTTCACGGAGGACGGCGTCGCCCAACCGACCGAGCCGGAGAGCGAGCTGGTCAGCTGGACGGTCCCGGCAGATCATGTCTTCGTCATGGGCGACCACCGCATGCGCTCGTCCGATTCGCGCGCGTTCGGCCCGATCACGATCGATTCAGTCGTCGGCCGGGCGTGGCTCCGATACTGGCCGCTCGCGGCATTCGGGATCCTGCCGAGCAACGGGCACCCCGAGCTGGTCGATCCGTCGACTGGCCCAAGCACGAGCCCGACGGACAGCCCCTTCAGCCGCAGTCCGGCGGCCATCCCGACGGCCAGTCCGACGCCCTGAGCCGGGGCTCCTCCGGGGCCCGTCGGTGGTTGCCGCGAGCTGTCGCCCAAGCCGGGCTGATCGGTCCCGACCACCTATACTCCCTGACTTGTGACCACCCCCGAACCCCTTCCGGCCAAGCGCAAGCCTGCCCTCGGCTGCCTGCTGGAGATCGTCGAGACGCTGGTCCTGACCCTGATCATCTTCTGGATCATCCAGTCGTTCGTGGCCCAGCCGTATCGGGTCCAGCAGCTGTCGATGGAGCAGACCCTGGAGCCGGACCAGTACGTCCTCGTCGACAAGCTGACGCCCGGCTTTGACCCCTACAAGCGGGGCGACATCGTCGTCTTCAGGCCGCCGGCCCTGTGGGCCCCGGGACAGGAGCAGCCGTTCATCAAGCGGGTCATCGGCATCGGTGGCGACACGGTCGAGATCAAGGACGGGGCAGTCTTCATCAACGGTACCAAGTTGCTCGAGGGCCAGTACGTCTTCCGGGAGGATGGCCAGACGCAGGAGACGCTGCCGCTCGGATCGGAGAGCCGCTGGGTCGTCCCCGATGGCGAGGTGTTCCTCATGGGCGACCACCGCGGCAACTCATCTGATTCGCGCGAGTTCGGGTCCGTTGCGATCGAAACGGTGATCGGCCGTGCCTGGCTCCGCTACTGGCCGCTCGACACGTTCACGATCCTTCCGACGCCTCGGCACGAGGAGCTGGCGACTCCGGCCCCGTGAACCGCCGGGCTCCGCGCCAGCCGTGACAAACCGGCCGTGAACCCGGCCCTGGTCGCGATCGCCGCGGTGACGATCGGGGGCGCGGTCCTGGCCGTGTCCGCCCGCGACGTCCGGTCCGCGACCTTCGGCCTGCTCGTCGTCCTGCTCGGTGTTCCGCTCATCGCGGATCCCTGGCCGGCGCCGCTCGCGATCCTCGTCCGGGTCGCCGCCGCGCTTCTCGCAACCCGCTTCCTCCTGATCGCGCTGCGCGGCGATCTCACGAGCGGTGGGACGCGCATCGGGTGGGCGTCCGAGGCGCTGATCGGGGCGGCCGCAGCGATCGTTGGCGTCGGTAGCCACGGGCTCGGCGCCCCGGGACTCGGGCCAGCCGCCGCTCAGGGTGCAGGGTGCGCCCTCGCGGCGCTCGCGATCGCACCGTTGATCACCGGCCGTGACGTCTTCCGGATCGGGATCGGCACACTGCTCCTCCTGGTCGCCGCGTCGCTGATCCGGGCCGGTCTCGAGGCGCCGCCGAGCGATGCCGAGCAGTTGATCGGCGCGATGTTGACGATCGGGCTGGGCGGGGCGATCGCGGTCATCACGGTCGCTGCTCGATCGGCCGGCGGGCTCACGTCGTTCGACCCGGAGTCGATGGGTCGAGCCGGTCGGCCGCCCGACGCTCACCGCCCGCCCGAAACGCACCAGGGATCTGACGCCGAGCGACTCGCCTCCCAGCGGCCCATCGACGCCCAGCGAGAACCCGGCCCCGGCCGGACCACCCGACGGCCGTGACTGTCGTCCCGTTCCTCGTCATCGCGGCCATGGCCGGCACGGCGTCGTTGCTCGTCCGCGACCAGCGGGGCTGGTCGACCTTGATCGCGGTCGGCGGGCTCATCCTGATGACCGCTGCGGCGGCGGCGATCGGATCGGCTGCGTCGATCCAGGTGGGTGGCACCCTTTTTGCCGGCTCGGAGTGGCTGCGGCTGTACGCGTTGCTCGGCAGCGTGGTCGGGCTGCTCCTCGTGGCGATCGACGTGAGCGCGCTCCACGAGCCCGACGTGCCCGGGGTCGTGGTGCTCGGAATCGGGGCCGCCGTCCTCGCCCTCGCCATCCCGGACGCGGGCACGGCGGTCGTCGCGGCAACGGCTGGTGGCCTGGCGGGCGTCCTCGTCGCGGCTCCGATCGGGGCAGCGGCACGGGCGGCATTCGTCGGTGTCCGCGAGCTCCGAGCACTTGCCGTCGCCGGGAGCCTCGCGATCGTCGCGACGGCCTGGCTCGCCCGCCCACTCGACGCCCTGAGCGACGTCCCCGCAGCGTTCGGGCTCGTCTATCTCGCCTTCGCGGTTGGCGTCGCGATCCGCTTCGGGGCGATCCCGTTCCACCTGTGGGCCGCCCGCGTCGCCGATGCCGCGCCGGGAGTCGCGTTGCCCCTGTTGATGGCCTGGGGTCCCGCAGCGTTCGCGGCAGTCGCTTTGACCTGGATCGACCAGTCGGTGGCGCCGCTTGATCTGGCGCTCGGCACCGAGCAGGCGCTGATCGCCGCCATCGGCGCGGTCGGCGTCGTCCTGGGTATTGTCGCCGCATGGATCCAGGATGACCTCGAACACATCGTCGGCTACACGATCGCGGCCGATGCGGGCTACGCGGTTCTCAGCCTCGCCGTCCTCGAGCCCGAGGTCTGGGAGCCCGCCCGGACGTGGCTCCTGATCTTCGTCGTCAGCCGGAGCGCGTTCGCGGCATGGGCTGTGGCGATCCATGGCGGGTTCGGAACACGACGGCTGGCGGACCTCGCCGGCTGGGTTCGCCGGGCGCCGCTCCTTGCGCTCGCCCTCGTTGTCATCGCGCTGGCCACGGTTGGCTGGCCGGGGCTCGCGATCTGGCAGACCCGGGCGACTCTGGCGACGCTCGCCCTACCCGATCCCCTCGCGGTCATCGTCACGATCGCGCCGCTCGCGTCGCTCGCGATCTACGGCCGGATCATGCTGATCGGGCTACGCCAACCGGGCCCCGCGGTTCTGGCCGGGCGCGGCGATCGGCCCGCCTGGCCGGAGCCGCTCCCGCGCAGGCCAATCGTCGGCCGCGGGACGGTGGAGCGCGGCTTCGAACGCGCAGCCCATGCCGCCACCGGGACGCTCGACGTGCTCTGGGTCCTGCCGGTGGCTGCCCGCCAGAACCGGATGCTGCTGGCATCGGCGGCCGTGTTCGTCCTGGCCGGGCTGGCGCTGGCGGTGAGTGGCGGCGGTCTGGGGGTGCCGGAGGCGGCGCGGGCGGTGCCGTCGATCAGCCAGCCGGGACCTGCCGACCCGGGACCCGCTGAGCCCGCAGTGAGCGACGGGGCAGGCCCGGGAGACGGCGCGAGCGGTGAGCCAGGACCGAGCTGAGACGCAGCGAGTCACCGAGCGGCGAGGCCGTCATTCCCGGACCTGACCCTCTCTCCGAGTCAGATCGGCTGCCAGCGCGCGTGACCGTGTCGCGATTGCGACTGAGCTGAACGTGCAGGCGGCCCAACCGACTCGAGACACGGGTCAGCGACCGGCCGCCCGGCTACTCCGCGGGGGCGAGCACCCAGCGATCGATCTCGCGCTCGTACTCGAACAGCTCACCCGCCTCGAACCACAGCTCGATCTCGGCGGCCGCGTTCTCCGTGCTGTCCGAGGCATGGACCAGGTTCTGGGCCGTCTCGAGGGCGAAGTCGCCGCGGATCGAGCCCGGCGCGGCTTCGTGCGGACGGGTCGCCCCGTTCATCGCCCGGACGACGGCAATCGCGTTGGGGCCTTCGAGGACCGCGGCCACGAGCGGCGCGCTCACGATGAATTCCACGAGCCCGCCGAAGAACGGCTTCTCGCGATGGACCGCGTAGTGGCGCTCCGCGAGTTCGGCCGAGACATGCATCAGCTTCAGCCCGATGAGCTTCAGGCCGCGGTCCTCGTAGCGGCCCAGGATCCGGCCAGTGAGCAGGCGCTGGACGCCATCGGGCTTGATGAGGACGAGAGTGCGTTCGTTCACGTGGTCTCCTGGTCGTGATGAGCGGACGATTCTGAGTCGTCGGCAGGCGAAAGTGCGGTCTCGCGACCGGCGTCGTCTGTCGGGTTCGCGTCGTCGGCGACGACCGCTGGCACGACGACCGCCGCTGGCATGACGACGGCCGGCCCGGTCCCATCGTCGGGCGGGCCATCGCCGATCGCGCCAGCCGCCGTCGCGTGATCGCGAACCGCCTCGGACTCGTGCCCCACGACTCGCTGGGCATCGCCCCGAACGAGAACGAGGATCGGATCGCTCCGACCGGCAAGCAGGTCCAGGATTGCCGGAGCGAGCCCCGGCGTCGAACGCAGGGCCAGGATCAGCCCGGTCGCGGCTTCCGCCGGCCGGCCTTCCTCGAGGGCGACTCGGCCACGGTGGAAGAGGACCGTCGGGTCGAGGTCGTCGTCGGATGCACCATCGCTCCCGTCGGCGTCGTCGCCCCACAGGCTCGGGCCGCCGCCGAAGACGTCTGGCACGCTCGGGTCGAACGGCTCATGCGGCGCCGTCCTCGCGCCGCCAACCCCGCGCGAACCCCGCGATCCGGCACTCGTGGCTGAGCGGGCGAGGGGCTGTGGCCCTGGATGGAGATCGTCGAAGAGCACGCCTGCCGCGCCGCTGTCCTGGTCGACCGGCCAGATCGAGCTGCGCTGCATCCCGGCGAAGATCGGATCGAGCGAACCGTCGGCCCGCTCGAGAGCCCGACCGGCGAGCCGGCGCGCCTCAGCCGGACGGCCCAGCGCAGCCTGCGCCTCAGCCGCGATCACCAGGCCCAGGATGTCGTCTGGGTGCTCCTCGAGCCACGCCGCAGCGGCCTCGCCGGCGCCGCCGATGTCGCCTGTCCGCCAGCGCGCTTCGGCGAGGTCCCGGATCGCCTCGTCGTCGAGCGTGCCCCGGCCGGCGAGCGTCTCCAGCTCGGTCCGGGCGAGACCGAGCGCTCCCAGCCGGAGGTGCGTCCGAGCGAGGACCAGGTCGTGGGATCGGGGCGCCACCGTGCCGGGGCCGAACGCGGGGATCGTCGGCGCGCCGCTCATGCCGGCAGCGTGAGTCGGCGTTCGAGGCCGCGCAGGTAACGAGCCGGAGCGACGACGGCGAGCCGCAGGCCGTCGTCGGTGATGAGCTCACGCGCCAGACGCTGGACGTCCTCGGCACCGACCGCGGTGACGCAGGCGAGCGCCTCGTCGAGGGTGAGGACGCGGTCATGGAGCGCTTCCTGGCCTCCGATCCACGACGCGAGGTGGCGCGTCTCGTCCATCCGCAGCTCCAGCCCGCCCGAGAGGTACGCCTTGGTCTTCGCCAGCTCGTCGGCCGGGACGAGCTCGTCGCGCAGACGGGCGAGCTCGACGAGGACGGCGTCGAGGGCCGCCTTCAGCCGTTCCGGGTCGACGCCGGCCGAGACCTCCAGGGAACCGGCGTCCGCGTAGTCGACCAGGCCGGACGAGACGTCATAGGCAAGGCCCTGCGCCTCGCGGACCGACAGGAAGAGACGGCTCGACATTCCGTCACCCAGGACACCGTTGAGGACAGCCAGGGTCCACGCGTCCGGATGGTCGCGGCGCAGGGCCGGCACGCCGACGATCAGTTGGGCCTGCGTCGAATCGCGCCGAGCCCGGAGGAGCGCCCGCTCGCCCGCCGGCAGGGCCGGCGCTGCGGAAAAGCCGGGGACGACGCCGTTACCGGTCCCGAACGCCGCCGCCGCAAGCTCGACCGCCTCGTCGTGGCCGAGATCGCCGGCCACCGCGATCACTGTGTTCGCCGGCCGGTACATCGTCCGCCAGAAGCTCCGGATCGTGTCCGACGGCAGGGCCCGGATCCCGTCCTCGTCGCCGCAGATCTCGCGGCCGAGCGAGCCCGTCCCGAACATCCCCTGCTGGAACAGGATCTGGGCGTATTCAGCGGGGTCGTCGAGGTAGGACCGGATCTCCTCGACGATCACCGCCCGCTCGCCGTCGATCTCGGCCTCGTCGAGGTTCGGGCGGACGATCAGCTCGCCGACGACGTCCATCGCCCGGGTCGCCTCACGGCGCGGGACGCGGACCCAATAGACCGTGGACTCGCGGTCTGTCGCAGCATTGAACGACCCGCCGACGCCCTCGATCGCCTCGGAGATGGCACGGGTCGAGGGAAACCGTTTCGTCCCCTTGAACGTGATGTGCTCCATGAAGTGCGCGACCCCGGCCTCCTCGGGCGTCTCGAGGCGTGAGCCGGCGAGGACATAGGCCGCGATGGAGACCGAACGCGCGCCCGGGAGCCTGGCGCTGATCACGCGCGGCCCCTCCGGCAGCGCGGTACGTTCGAACATCGGGGCCGATGGTACAGGACGTACCGGCGCTGGCCACGACCGGGCGAGCGCTGGCCGCCACCGATCGGCCCGATCGCCGCGCTGTCACCGAAACGTGACCCGGCGAAGGTTGGATCGGCCGCCCGGGGCGGTCCCGGCGGGCTATCCTTCCGTCCTGACCGCGCGGACCGGGAACCGCGCCGTCGCCCGAGCGCGCGCCTCCCCGTGGGCGGCGCGATCCAGGTGCGCGAGCCGCGAGCGCGATCCGCGCGGCGCTGAGGAGGAGGATCCATGGCGAGCACACGGCTGCGGCTGG
>JACCVQ010000071.1 GCA_013698095.1 Chloroflexota bacterium | reverse complement strand
CGCTCAACTCGTACGGCTACTCGGGTCAGTCGTTCATGTACGGGCCGATCTTCAACGGCACCACCACCTCGACGCACAACGCCGCGAACAGCGCGACGGGCAACACGATCGTCAACTGATCGTCTTCGCCGAGCGTTCGGCGATCTTGAGCACCACGGGCGGACCGCCAGACGGTCCGCCCGTCGTCGTTCCGTGACGTCGCGGCGCGTCATCGGGCAGGCTGATCGCGATGCAGCCCGACCAGCCCAAGGCCCAGCCGGTCAGCCCGGCGATCCCGCTCGCCGTCCTTCGGCCGGCCATCGTCTACGCGATCCTGTTCGGAGCCCAGGGCGCCTATCTCCCGTACATCTCGATCTACCTCGCCTCGACCGGGCTCGACCTCGGAACCGTCGGGGTGCTGATCGCGCTGTTCGCCGCGGTCAGTGTCGTGGCGGCTCCGTGGTGGGGCGCCCTGGCCGACTCGAGCGGTGACATCCGGGGCCCGGTCGTCGTGGCCGGGCTGCTGTCGGGCGTCGCCGTGCTGGCCCTCGCGCTCGCGGCCGGGCCAGTCCTGATCGCGCTCGCCACGATCTTCCTGGCCGCCGCGTGGGCCGGCGTGATCCCGATGATCGACAGCCGGACGGTCCGGATGGTCGGCCACCGCGACCGCTTCGGCCAGGCTCGGGCACCGGGATCTGGCGCGTTCGTGGTCGTGGCGTTCGCGACCAGCGCGGTCGTCGCCGCGACGGGCCCGGGCGGGATGTTCCTCGTGTACGGCCCGCTCGTGGTGCTGACCGGGCTGAGTGCCTGGCTCCTGCTCCGCCTGCCGGCAGCGCCGCCCGCGACCGATCGGGCCGATCGGGATCGGGCTCGATCCGGGTCCGGCCGGGGCCGCTCGGGCATCTCGCCGGCGAGGATCCTCGGCGTGCTCCGG
This sequence comes from Chloroflexota bacterium, assembly GCA_013698095.1. Lineage (GTDB taxonomy): Bacteria > Chloroflexota > Limnocylindria > Limnocylindrales > CSP1-4 > CF-46. Next base: position 8,921 of record JACCVQ010000071.1, on the reverse strand, counting down.
ACGCCGCGCCTCGGGATCTTCTTCATCGCCTCGATCGCGGTCTGGACGTCGCACTCCGCACTACTCGGCTTCATCTCGCTCCGGATCATCGAGCTCGGCGGGTCATCGACGCTCGTCGCCGTCACGTGGTCGCTGGGGGCCGCGATCGAAGTTCCCCTGATGTACGCGTTTCCGGCCCTGGCCCGGCGGTTCGGCGTCGAGCGGCTGCTCGTTGTCGGGGCGTTCGCCTTTGCCGGTCGGGCGGTGGTCGGAGCGTTCGTCGCGGATCCGGGCATGATCGCCCTCTCCTCGCTGTTCGGCGGGGTCGGGTTCGCCTTCTTCTACATCGGCACCGTCAGCTGGGTGTCCAGCTCGGTCGGGCGCGGCGTGCAGGCCACCGCCCAGGGCGTCTTCACCGGAACCGCCCAGAGCATCGGTGCGATCTGCGGATCGATCATCGGCGGTGCGATCGGGGCGCAATTCGGCCTGCCCGTCCTGTTCGGGCTGTCCGGGCTCGGCTACGCCATCGGTGGGACCCTCGTCTGGATCGGGCTGTTCCGCGGTCCATCCGTGGAGCGAGGACCCGCCCCGGGGTCGCTCGGCTAGGAATCGGTCGGGCCCGGGCGCGGGTGGCCTGGAGGGGCTTGCTTTCGTGCCAGGATCGGTCCAGTGGACGTTCGGCGCGGTCTCACGCCCGGAGCGATCTACGGTTTCGTCGGGTTCGCCTGGAGATCGATTCGGGTCGCGCCGCCGATCTCGAGGGCTCGGACCTCGGTTGCCGGTGAGAACCGCCCGGCCCACTCCGTGAAGCGGGCCGCGGGCTCCGTCAGGCGACCGCCGAACCAGCGTTCGAGGCCCGGCGGGTAGAGCGTCCCCCAATGGATCGGGACGGCGACGCGGGCCCCGAGGTCCGACGCGACCTGCGCGGCCGATCTCGGCGTGAGGTGGCCGGGGCTGACGTGCGGCCCCCATGCCCCGACCGGCAGGAGCGCGACGTCGACCCGGCTCGCGAAGTCGCGCATCGCCTTGAACGGCGACGTGTCGCCGGCGAAATAGATCCCGGCCCGGCCGGGACCCTCGATCAGGTAGCCGATCGCCGCCGCCCGCGGCGCGCTCGGCCAGCGCCAGTGGCGGGCGGGAACGGCGGTGATCGTCCAGTCCGGCCCGATCGTGACCCGCTCGCCGACGCTGACCTCGCGCGCCCGCAGCCCGATCCTCCCGACCCGGCCGCCGAGCCCGCGTGGAATGATCACGAGCGGGTTGCCGCCGATCGCCCGGAGCGAGGCCCGATCGAAGTGATCCGGATGAGCGTGTGAGATCACCACGACGTCAACCGCGCCGATCGCGCCCGATCGGGGCAGCGGGCCATGCCGCCGGAGGGGCCCGAGCCGGTCGCGCAGGAACGGATCGGTCATCAGCCGGAGGCCGGGCAGGTCCAGGAGGACGGTCGCATGGCCGAGCCACTGGAGGTTCACGTCGGTCTCGAGCGTCGAGCTGACCGGATCGTGGCCTGCGATCAGGCCGCTCCCCGCCCTGGCGCCGCTCCCCGCCCTGGCGCCGCTCCCCGCACTGGGCCCGCCGCGGCCGCTCGCGTCAGCGGCAGGCGTCGTCATCTGCCGCCCGATATCGCCCGGTCGACGACGCTGCCCTGGCCGCCGATGAGCGGCATCGGCTCGCCGGCCCTGCGCCAACCGGCGACCGCATGGCGCCAGCCATGTTGGCGCTGGGCTTTCGAGCGGGGCATCCGGAGCCAGGTCACCAGCCCGCCGACCAGCGCGCCGAGGGTCGATTCGGTGAGGTCGGCCATCGTGTCGTCATAGGTCAGGTTCATCCCGTCGGCGCCGGCCTTCAGCGCGAGCCACTCGGCGATCTCCCAGGCGGTCTCGCCCGCGATCGCGGTCCCGGTTCCGGCCAGGGCCGCCTGCCACGGCTCGTCGGTCCGGGTCGCGAACAAAGCGCCGGCGACGCCGCTCACGATGGCCGCGTTCAGGAAATGAACGACGTCGTCGAGGTGGGCCTCCTCGTACAGGCCAAGGGCGTTGCCGCCGGCGTCGATCAGGAGCGGCACGGTGACGGCGAGATCGAGCCCACGCGGATAGCGCCCGCGATCGGGCAGGAGCCGCCACAGGACCGGCACGATGAACAGGGCGCCGGTATAGCCGATCGCCCGAGTCCGGATCGCCTTGCCCCGAAGCCGGGCAGAGTCGGCGTGGATGAGGGCGTCGACGGCGCAGGCGATCGTCGCGGTCTTGGCGGCGACGATCAGGACATTGAGGGCTCGATCGAGTCCCGGCGGGGGCTGGACCGAGAGCCCGGCGGTCGAAAGCCGGTCCGGCGCGTCGTCAACAGGCGACGTGCCAAAGGCGGTGTCGCCCGGGGCTCGGCCAGGGGTCGTGGTCGTCACTCGCGATGTGTACCCGATCCGCCGTCATCGCGCTTGAATCGGCGGCTCGCGACGACGTTGCAATCGCACGCGTCCATCGGCGCTCCGGTCGTCGCCAGGGCGAAACATTGCATCTGCCTGCCTTTCCACATCGAGTGTGGACAACTCCCTGGTCTCGCCCCCGCGGCGCTCGACTCGCTTGACGAATTGGCGCCCGCCAACGAGCCCGAGCCCGAGCCACGGGCGCCCGGTCGCTCAGGCGAAGAGGTCGAACTCGGGCGGCATCAGGGCGTCCCGGATCGAGCCGTCACCGAGCAGCGGCTGGGCGCCGCGGACGAGGGCGACCGGCCGTCCGGCCGCCTTGCCGAGCGCCAGCTCCGCGGCCGACGCGATCTCGTCGGCGCTGGCCCGGATCGTCGATTTCATCACCCGGCCGTCGGCGTCGGCGACGCCGCGGAGATCCTCGATCGGGATCAGGCCGGACACCCCGATCGCGACGTCGGTAATGCCCCAGCGCCAGGGCCGTCCGAACGAGTCCGACACGATGACCGGGACATCAATCCCGAAGCGCTCCCGGACGGCGGTCCGGATCGTCCTCGCCGAGGCGTCGGGGTCGTGCGGCAGGAGGGTCACGATCTGGCCGCTGCCGGGGCCGACATTCGAGGCGTCGACGCCGCCGTTGGCGCAGACGAAGCCGTGCTCGGTCTCCGTGATGATCACGCCCCGCTCCATCCGGACGACGCGGCGGGCCTCACGCAGCACGATCTCGACCTGACGCGGATCGCGGTCCCAGCGGTCAGCGAAGGAAACCGCCTCCGGCCGTGGCACGACTGTATCGAGGTCGACGACCGCGCCTTCGGCCTTGGACACGACCTTCTGGGTCACGACCAGGACGTCGTCGTCGCGGAGGGGCAGGATGCCGGGCGTGGCCTCGAGGGCGTCGCCGATGAAGGCGGCCAGGTCGTCGCCCGGCGCGATCTCCGGGATGCCGCCGAGGGCGATCGCCTCGACCCGCCCACCGTCGCCGGGTCTCGGCGTCCCCTTGTTGTGCTGCGTCGCGGCAGCGGCCCGGGCAGGAGCCCCGGCCGGCGTCTCAGCTTCCATCGATCGCGGTTCCGCTCGCGACTGCGGCCCGGGAGTCGCGGCCCGGTCGCAGGCGTGCCTCGGCCAGCAGCAAGTCGTCGGGCGTGTCGACATCGAGGGTCAGCGGACCGCCAAGCTCGACGAGGTCGGCCTCCGCCGCGGCCGCGGCCGCGACGTGGGCAGCCCGGCTGTCGCCGCCGAAGCACGTGTCGATCGCGTCCGGCGGGGCCAGGAGCAGCGCGTTCGTGCCGCGGCCATGGCGATCCGGCACGATCGCCACGAGTGGTCGGCGCGGCCGATCGAGAGTGGCGAGTACTTCGCCGATTGCCGCGCTCGACACGCCCGGGAGGTCGATCGGCAGGATCAGGACGGCCGTCGCGCCGGCGGCCAGCGCCTCGGTCCGGCCGTCATCGACGCCGCGGTTCAGGCCGCCCTTGCGCTGGCGGACCGGCCGGGCGCCGAGCTCCTCGGCCAGTCGCCGGGCCGCGTCGTCGGGGGTGACCACGATCGTCTCGGCGATGCCCGGGGTCGCCACCGCGGCGGCGATCGTCGTCCGGGCAAGGTGGATCGTGAGGTCGAGCCGCTCCTCGGCGTCGAGCACGGCCCCGAGCCGCGACTTCGCGCCATCGAGCATCCCGATCGGAATGATCGCGACCACCATCGAACGCTCGGGCGGAGCTGGATCGGCGGGCATCGTCGAATGCTAGGGCTTCGGCCGCGATCTGACCCGGAGGCTCACACCGCGCTCGCCGCCGACCCGACCGCATGCACGATCGCGACGGCACCGAAGACGACCAACGCGGCTCCCGAAGCCCGATTGATCCAGGTCAGCACGGTCGGCGTGATCCGATCGCGGACGCGGCCGACGATCGCGGTCAGAAGGACCCACCACAGGCTCGAGCCGAGGAAGACACCGAGCGTCAGGAGGGTCGCTTCGAGGCCGCCCCGGCCGGCCAGGCCGAGGCCGGCGAAGATCGCGCCGAACGACAGGATCGTCATCGGGTTCGTCATCGTGAGGCCGTAGATCGACAGGAAGGCGCCGGGCAGGCGCGGCCGAGTCGGGGCCGCGCTGCCGGACGGATCGGGATTCGCCGTCGCGACCGGGTGAGCCCGGATCGACCGGATCCCGAGCCAGATCAGGACGGCCCCACCGATCAGCCCGAGCGCCGTCGCAGCACCGACGAGGATCGACGTCAGCGCCGTCAGCCCGAAGGCAGCAACGGCGCCGTACGACGCGTCGGCCGCGGCGACGCCGAGGCCTGAGACGAGGCCGTAGAGCCGGCCGTGGACGATCGTTCGGCGCAGCGTCAACAGGCTGATCGGCCCGACGGCGGCCGCGATCGCGAAGCCGACCGCGAGACCGCGGAAAAGGAACGGGAGGTCCATCGTGGGTGCTCCGTGGCTTGGGGCCGCCGGCGCGGATTCTCGGGGGAGGAAGACAGCGAACCGCCCCCGGACCGTGCCGAGGGCGGTGGATGAGCCAACGGCGCCGCATGGCGCGCACCGTCAGGCCCGGCCGACCCTCGTCGAGGGCTGCTGCTGGCCGCGCGTGGCACGGGCGGAGATGCCGGAACGATGCATGCGGCGCATCGTGGGCGACGCGCTTACGGTTGTCAACGCGACAATCACCCCTGCCAAACCGGCCACGCGACCGGTCGCTGCGCAGTCTCCGACACGCCGGACCGAGGAGAGCCCCGAATGCACGAACGGCCATCGTCACCTGCCGAGCCCGGCGTCGGGCTGCCGCTTCGCCCGGAGCCGGGGTTCCCGGGCTCAACGGGTCTCGACGATCCACGGGCGCTCCAGATCCTCGCGACCGAGCACTGGAGCCTGCTCGCCAACCGCTCCCTGATCTGGACCGAGTCGTTTGCCCGGGCCGGGTTGTTCCTGTCGCTTCTCTCGGCCTCGGTCGTGGCCCTCAGCCTGATGGGCACCGACAGCCCCGATTTCCTGAACTTTGCGCTGATCCTGCTTCCGGTGACGCTCTTCGCGGGTGTCGCGACCTTCTTCCGCCTGGACGACTCGAACCGCGAGGACGCCCTGTGGGTTGCAGGGATGAACCGGATCCGCCACGCCTACGTGTCGATCGTGCCGGCCATCGCGGAGCGCCTGACCACCGGCTACACCGACGACGCGATGGGCGTCGGGCGGAGCTTCGGACTGACCGGCGACGTCCGATACACGATCCTCCACTTCTTCGTGACGATGCCCGGCATGATCGCCGTCGTTGATGCCGTGCTCGCTGCCGTCATCACGTGGGCCGCGTTGACGCGGTTGGGGACCCATGGAATGGGCGTCGCCGGGGCGGCCGTCATCGTCGGGGTGCTGACCGCGGTCCTGCTCGGGCTGCGATCGCAGCGGGCGTTCAACGGCACCATCAGCCAGTTCCAGGCGAGGTTCCCGGAGCCGCCCGCAGGCGTGATCGATCCGCCGCCGGATCCGCTGAAGCGAATGTGACCGCGGGCTCCTCTGCGGCGAACCACGCGCGGCAGCGGGCGCAGGTGCAACAGGACCGATAGACGCCCCGGTCCGTCCGACGCCCGTCGAGCGCCCTTGACGCGGCACGCTTTGCCGATGACCGAGAATCGGCCGGATCTTCGCGTGCTCGTTGAGCGCCTCGGCGGCCTCGCCGAGCGGCGCCTCGCGTTCGATCCCTCGACCGAGGCGGCTCGAACGCGTGCTGTCCAGCTCCGCGATCACGCCGTCGGCCACCTCCGGGTCCGCGCCGCCAGCCTCGATGCCCCGCTCCTCATCCTCCTCCTGGGGCCCACCGGAGCCGGCAAGAGCAGCCTGTTCAATGCCCTGGCCGGCCGAGCGGCAAGCCGGACAGGCGTCCTGCGTCCCACGACGCGGACGGCCATCGTGCTGGCCCATCCCGACGACCTCGAGACGCTCCGGGCGGGGGCGCTGGCGGGCCTCGGGTCCGACCAGCTCGAGTCGGTCGCCGATCCCTCTCTTCCTTCCGGGGTGGCCCTCGTCGATGCGCCCGATGTCGATTCGATCGAACACGCGAACCGGGAGCTCGCCGACCGGCTCGTCGAAGCCGCCGATCTGTGCGTCTTCGTGACCACGGCCACGCGCTATGCCGATCGGGTGCCGTGGACCGTCCTGGGCCGGGTTCGTGAGCGCGGGCTGCCGATCGTCGTCGTCGTCAACCGCCTGCCGCCGGCCGGCGACGACCGGGTGGTCGTGCTCGACGACGTCCGGCGCCTGTTCGGCGACGCCGGCTTCGGCGCCGAGCTGGAGGTGACCGGGATCGCGGAAGGAGCACTCGATCCGGACAACGACGCGCTGGACGCGGTGTCAGTTGGGCCGATCCGGGTCCGGATCGACGCACTTCGGGGCGACGCGGCCGGCCGCCGCGCGCTCGCCGCGGAAGCCCTGGCCGGCTCGGTGGCCGGCGTCGGGCCGCTTGTCAGCCGGGTCGCGGACGACGTTGCTCACGAACAGATCGACGTGGCCGCCTTGCGACGCACCGTGGCCACCGACCACGAGCGGGAGCTTGCCGCACTTCGCGCCGATCTTGCCCGCGGCACGTTCCTGCGCGATGAGGCCCTCCGCCACTGGCAGCGCTACGTTGGCGCGGACGACGTGACCCGCCTGTTCTCGCGCGGGATCGGGGCGATCCGCGGCGCCATCGCCTCCGTGTTCCGGCCCAGCACGGCGCCAGTCGTCGAGGTTCGCGAGGCGACGACCGACGACCTCGTGGCGGTCGTCCGGCAGCACGCCGCGGAGGCCGCTCGGCGGACCGCGACCGCTTGGGCCGACGAGCCGCGCGTTGGAGCCGCGATTGGCGAGCGGGGCGACCTGTGGGGCGTGTCGCCAGGCTTCGACGACCGCCTCCGAACCCGCCTCGAGGGCTGGATCGCGTCGATCGGCGAGGACATCGCGGCCACGGGCGAGGGCAAACGCAAGCTCGCCCGCGGAGCGTCAATCGGGGTCAATGCGCTCGGCGTCGGGGTGATGCTCGCGACGTTCATCCACACAGCCGGGCTGACCGGAACGGAGGTCGGCGTGGCGGCAGCGACCGCATTCCTGAACCAGAAGCTGCTCGGCGCGCTGTTCGGCGAGGCAGCAATGGTCGAGCTCATCTCGCGGGCGCGAGCCCGGCTGGACGCGGCTCTCGAGGCGACCTTCGCGGAGGAGCGGGAGCGGTTCGAGGCGCTCGTGCCGGCCACCGACGACCTGGACGGGCTGGCGCTGGAGCTCCGGGCGGTGGCGGACGAGATCCGGACCGTGTCGCCGGGATCGGTCGCGATCGAGGCGAGTATCGAACCCGCGACGCCACCGCTCACTGTCGACCGGCCCGACCGATGACCGGGAGCGCGGCACCGACCCGAACGGTGGCCCGGCCCGGCCCCCTGGCGACCGGTGGCCTGAGCGGGCATCCGATCGAAGCCGGTGCGGTGTCGCCGCTCTTTCTCGATCCGTGCCTCGCCCGGCTCGAGGCCGCGATCGAGGCCGCCACCGCTCTTGGGGTCCCCGTCGACGACGCGTCCCAGGTCCGGGCCGATGCCGCAGTCCGTCTCGGCTTTCCGGCCGACGCCTTCGTGATCGCCCTCGTCGGCGGGACCGGGGTGGGGAAGTCGAGCGTCCTCAACGGGCTGGCCGGCAGCGAGGTCAGCCGCGCGTCCGCCCGCCGCCCGACGACCGCGAAGCCGGTCGCGTGGATCCCCGGCGGAGCCGACGATGGGCTGAGGCCGCTGCTCGACTGGCTCGGGGTCGCCCCCGACGACACGCGGCCGGCCGTCGAATCCGGCCCGGGATCGCTCCTGGCCGGACGTCTGGCGATCCTCGACCTGCCCGACCTCGACAGCATCGAGCCAGAGCATCGAGCCCGGGTCGACGCCGTTCTGCCGCGGGTCGACGCCGTGATCTGGGTCACCGACCCCGAGAAGTACCACGACGCGCTCCTCCACGACGAGATCCTGGCCCGTTGGCTGCCGCGGCTCGGGCGCCAGCTCGTCGTCGTCAACAAGGCGGACAGGCTCAGCGTCGACGATGGCGAGCGGCTCCGGCGCGACCTCGAGCGGGACATCGTGCGGCTTGCGGCAGCGGGCGGGCGGGCGGGTCAGCGGCCGCGGGTCGTGCTGGCGTCGGCGCTCGACGCCACCGCGGTCGGCCTCGATGCCATCCGAACGTGGCTGGCGGCGGGTGTCGACGCGAAACAGGTCGTCCGGGCCCGGCTGACGGCGACGATCCGCGACACGATCCTCGGTCTTGCGCGAGCTGCCGAGGTCGAACCGACGAGAGCCGCGTCGCCGATTCTCGGGCCGGACGCCCGCCGCGCCGCGGCGACGGACGCCACGGACGCGCTCCTCCGTGTCGTCGACCTCGGCGCGCTTCGCCGCCAGGCGATTGCGGCCACCCGGGCCCGGGCACGTTCGCGCGGGGCGGGACCGCTCGGCGGCCTCACGTCCCGGATCTTCCGGTGGTCCGGCCGCCAGGCCCGCGTCGCCGACCCCGGCGCGTACCT
>JACCVQ010000009.1 GCA_013698095.1 Chloroflexota bacterium | reverse complement strand
ACGAGCGAGCCGGCGTCGACGACCGGCAGCCTGGCGAGCGTGAGCACCAGGATGATCGCGCACAGGATGATGACGCCTGCGGCGACTGTGCGCCGCCTCGCCCGCGCCCGCTGGACCGATGTGCCGTCCAGACCCCAATACGGATCTCGACGGGCGAACGTTAGCCGCATGTGAAGTACCTCTCGACGTTGACGTCGAGCGTGGGCGGCCGTGTGTAGCCGCGCAACCCTTACTCTCGACCCACCCGGGTACCAGACTCCACACGGGAACGTCCCGGTCTGCCTCCTATGCTCGGCCTTGTCCGACGGGCAAAGTCACGCTTGAGTGCCGCGATCAAGAGCAACACGGGCCACGGTAGGGCCTCGCGCATCCAGTCGTGATCGTCCCGACTGCCGGGTCTACCGGAGGGTGCCTATGCCCGGATCGTCGGCCGCCTGCTTCTTCGGCGGTCATTGCGGCGTGATCGCCTGGCTGAATCCAGCGCCGCGGCAGTGATTCGCTCGCGACGCTCGCCTTCTCGCTGGGCGTGAGCCAGGTCGCGTCGACCCGGGCCTGCGCGATCGCGACGATCGCCTCGGAGTCGTAGCCGAACGCGCGAGCGGGCGCGTCGTCGTCGCCAAGATCGGACTCGATGAAGGCCGGGTCGTCCGAGTTGAGGGTCAGGTCCAGGCCGGCTGCTGCCATCTCCTGCGCCGAGGCGCTGGCCGGCAGCGTCCAATGCAATAGGCCGGGGACGTTGAGGCGCCCCGTAGCACGGATCAACGATCCGCCCCGGAGGCGCAGACGCCGGTTCGTCCAGTCCGCTTCATTCCAGTGTTAGCTGGGCGATTCGGTTTTTTCGCTGACCTCAGGCTCGGCATTGGTGCCGTGGTCCTGCATCCAGTTCGGACCGACGCCGGTGTTACCGAGGAGGCCGGTTTGACCGCCATCGTCGCTCGGGATCGGCTGACCGTCCGAGTGAGCGCCCTTGCTGCTCGCGCTACCGGGGGTCATCTCTCCGCTCTTGTCCGTGTGCTCTCGGTAGGGATCACCGTGTTCGTCCGACATGGCTTACCTCTCTGCTTGCGGCTGCGGGGGCTCGTTCGCTCAGGCTGCGCTCGACGGCCGCCGACCGGAAGTCTGAGACTCCGTGGAGTGTTGCGGAAAGCTCGCGAAATCCTTCGCGACACTGATTCGCCCGACGGGACCAAGTTGCTGGTCACCTACGAGGACGGCTCCGCTTGGCTTTTCGACCTCCCCGCGGGGACCGCCAGCAAGACCGCTTGGTCGGGTGTCGTTGCGCCAACGTGGCAGACCCTCGACCCGACGCCGTAACCACTGGAAGGCGCCGAAACAGAAGTTTGAGCCGATCCGCGCGGGCAACAGTCACGGAACCTCGCGAACCGCAGGGCAAACGGCGTCGCATCGCTCGGCACCATCGGTCCAGAGCGCCTCTATTCCACCATCACCCAACGACGAGATTCCGGGGGCGCCGCCCGCCCCCCGTCGCGCACCCTTACGGCATGCCCAGCGCCGCCGTGAAGAAGGCGGTCAGCCGCCGCTCGTACTCCGCGGCCGCGACGAACGAGGCCCGAAGATGGTCGGCCCCGGGCACGATCCACGGGCTCGCCGGCGCGCCGCCGGGACCGCGCGGGGCGGCAAGCGCGTTGGCCAGATCGAACGCGTGATGAGGGTCGACTCGGGAGTCGATCGACCCATGGACAATCATCACGGGCCGGTCGCGAATCGCGGCCATCGCGTCGAGCGGCCGCGCGCGATCAGGGTCGATCCCGGCCGCCAGGCCCCACAGGCGCGCCCCGCCGATGAGGATCTCGGGGAAGCCGCGACGGCGGACCTCCTCGTGGACCGCCGTCCAGGCGTCGGCGTAGCCGCTGTCCTCCCAGACCGCCGCGATGCGCGGCTCGGCGGCGGCGGCGATCAGCACCGTGGCCGCGCCATTCGATTCGCCGAACAGCCCAATCCGACCGTCCGGGATCCCGCGCGCCCGCAGCCAGTCCCAGGCACCGAGGACGTCTAACGACTCTCGGCCGCCGCCCGTGAACCGGCCGTCGCGGACCAGCGAATCGCCCTGGTCGGCGAGGTCGATCATGAGCACCGCGAACCCGTTCCGATGGAGCATCCCCGCCGGCAGAAGCATGACCGGATCGCGACGGCAGCTTCCGACGCCGTGAACCATGACAACGACGGGGGCGCCGCCGCGCGCGGCGGGGATCCACCACGACGCAAGGAGCAGACCATCCCTGCTCGTCACCGAGACGTTCTTGAACGCCGGCATGACGTAGCTGGTCGGGTCGACCAGGCCCCCGACCTCCGGGGGCAGGCCGGACGTCCCGAACGAGGCAGGGGTATACGAGGCGAACCGCGGCTGCCCATCGTCGCCGGTGCCGCAATGCGGCTCCGATTGCGAGATCACGTCGAACAGCTTCCTCGAGGCCGCGCAGTACGCGACGATCGTGAAGGCAGCCGCGGCCGCCGCAAGGGGCAGGATCCGACGCGCCATCACGTGCGGCCGCCCGCCGGCGAGGTCGATGGAGGCATCGCAGGCATGATCGGCGAGGCGGGACACCCGCGGCAAACCGGACGTCATCGTTCGCGGGCTGGGTCCGTCGGCGTTTCGGCCGTCTACGCCCCGGCGCACGGGGTCTGTCCCCAGACTTGGTGTAACAGCGGACGGGCGGAGAACGAAGCCGCCACCGCGTCATCCTCGCGTCGTTGAAGTAGGAAGAGACGACACCAAGGGAAGCCGCATGTCGGTCAGCGGCGGGGGGTCCAAGCTCGCGAACCGCACAATCATCGACACGCCGTCGCTCGCGGTCTCCTCGAGGCCGCACTTCTCCCCGGACGGCAAAACATCTCAACGCCCGGGAGGATGGCGTGCAACTGGCGTTGTTGGCGGCCGACGGCAGCGGCGAGGCGATCGCGCTCGGCAAGACGGACTGAGCACGGCCTGACGACCTCGTAATCGACCAGATGGCCGGTGGGACACTTGACCGCCGTGCGGCATCAACCTTCTGTGACAACACATCGCGGTAGAGGACCCAACGACTCGCGACTTGACGGTCGTCGACACGATCGTGCACGCTCCGGTCGGCGGTGCGAGGCCGCAGTCGGGGTCATCGCACAGGGTCAGCCCGAGATCGGCGAGCCCCTCGGCAAGCGGCGTGAAGCCAAGCTTGCCGGCGAACTCGCGGGCGGCGACACCGGCCGGCTGGCCCATTTCCGCCACGCTTGGACGAACGCATCATGCGTTGCGTCCTGCGCTTCGCTCTGGTCACGCAGGATCGCTCGGGCGAGGCCGTACGCCTGGTCGAGGTGGGCGTCCGCAGGCTCGCGAAACGCAGCATCGCGGTGCGGCCGGCTGCGGATGGCCACGGTGCCCGGGTCTACCACGTCAAGGGTGTCCGGCGTGGGGTTCACGCTGATTAGACACCCCAGCCCCCGCAAACGTTCACCGGTCTAGGACGAGCGCGAAGCGTCGTGGTCCGATCGGTGGCTGCGCTCTTCGTTTCATCCCAACCTGAGCGCATCCGATGACCGGCTACGGTGCGCGCCGGGAGTCCCTGGCTGCGTGGACCAGCTCTTCGAGATCCTCGGCACGATGCACGACGGTTTCGACGGCCAGCTCGTCCGGGACCTCCCGCTCGGCTAGCTCCTGCTCCACCTCAGCCTGGGCATCCCGGGTTCGATCGAGGGCAACGTGGACAGCTTCATCGATGGCGCGCTCATCAGTCATGGGCATACGATGCTTCAGGCGTGCCTCTCTCGCGACCACGTCAACCCCCACGCGATTGCATGCGTCTATCGACCGAGGTCTTCCCGCACCGGTCAGCGGACATGGCCGAGATCGCTGCCGCGATTCGGGCGGTTCCTAGTTCGTTCGAAGCGTCTCGAGCATCAACTCGACGACGGCCGGCTCGCCCGAGATCGCCCAGCCTCGGTCGCCATCGACCCAGAAGACCTCGCGCCCGGCGAAGCCGCCGCACACGAAGTCGAGCTCACGACCAGCCGAACCGTTCACCGACGTGTCGGTCCAATCGGCGACCGGGCCGCTGCACGTTCGATCGACGAGCCGCTCGGCGTCGGCGGTCATCCAGCTGTACTTGCCTCCGGCCGACGAACGGGATCACGGTCGTCCAAGGATCCGAGGCAAGCCGTGCCTCACTCCCGTGCTGTACCGCTTGCAATCAAGATGCGGCGGATCCGTCAATGGAAGAGAGCCTGAGGGCGACCTGGCGGCGCGTACTGTGGGGCGATAGTGATTCTGGGGCAACCGGGCCGCGGCCTGCGCGCCCGTGTCACCTGGAGGTAGCGGTGCCGTTCCGCATCATTCCCGCCGTCCCAAGGCTCGCGCCGTGCCCGGTCGCCGATGCCCGAGCCTCGAGGATCAAGCTCGCCTCATGAAGGGCTACTGCGAATGGTGCGGGCGTTCTCCGTCGCTTCAGGAGCGCGTGCGCGGTGGAGGGATCGCTCCAAACGAGGATGAGACGCTCTATCTCTGTCCGGAATGTCGCCGAGGCGCGGTGCCATCGACGATTCCGGCGCAGCGGACTCAACGAGCGACTCCGTCGATCGAAACGTACGCGACGGTCTTCGGGGTGACCGCCATGGCCGTCGTGGCCTTTGCACTGTTGTTCGACTCGGTACCCGCCAAACCACCTCGTACCGGCGAAGTCCAAGGCATCACTCAGCTCGGCCCTGGCCGATCTGCTGACCCGACGCAGCGGGGCTCGATCGCTCCCAGCGGGCCCGCGCCAACGATCACCCTCGGCCAAGGACAGGAGCACGATGGTCCCGCATTGTCAGTTGGACGGCCCGCCCTCCGGAGCTGGACGGATTCCTTCGGCCGATCGCGGATTCAGGTCATCGTCGAGGTCCGGAATGACGCCGCTGGCTGGGTCACGTTTCCCAGTGCGGCGAGCACCTACCGGATCATGGATGGAGCTCGCGAGGTCGCCCTTGGTGCCTTCACCGCGCTGGCCGCCGTGACCGGACCGGGTGAGACGGCGTACCTCGTCGACACGATCAGCGTTGCCGCCGGTGACCTGACGCCACGCTTGTCGGCTGAGCAAAACGTGGTGGCAGTCCCGACGAACCGTCCCGCCGTCACGCTGTCGATCAGTCGCCTGCGCCTCACCGACGGCATCGGTGGGGGCGTCCGGGCCACCGGGCTCGTCCGCAACGATGGCGACGAAGCAACCCGAACGGTGATCGCCGGGGTCATCGCGCTCGATCGAGACGGCCGGCCCCTTGCCGCGGTTTTTGACACCACTGATGTTGGTCAACTGAACCCAGGTGATGCCAGACGGTTCACCACGGACGCCAATCCCGGCGGGCCGCCGGTCACCACCGGAGGCATCGGCGAGTTGGTAGGCGTGGCCTTCGAAGCGGGCCGGTGACCATCGGTCTTGCGGGCCCGGGCGAAGGTCTTGGTGGCACGGGTGTGAGCCACGGCCAGGTATCGGGCGACGCATCCGCACGCTCGGGTGGCCCTGAGGTTCTCAGCGACCAACGTGATCGACAGGGCTGTCCGTCGCCAGACTCGTGGCCGGGCTAGAACCCGATCGGGCTCGAAGCCCGTCCGGACAGACAAAAGCGGCGCCCGAAGGCGCCGCTTTCGATCTTCTTATCCGAGGGTCGGTTCAGTTCGAGCGGTGAAGCTCGCCGCAGGCGACCGGGAGGGTGGCCCAGGCCGGGAGGCCGGGGAGGGTCCTGACGGTGCTCGGGAGCGGCATGGCGGGGGAGTCGGCGATCCCGTGGATCACGACGTGGCGGGTGCCGAGCTTCAGGGCGGTCATGATCTCGTCCTGAATGTGCATCCGGCTGCCTTCGGCGCTATACGTGTACGCGCCGCTCGAATTCGCGACCGGGAAGTCAAGGTCCGACTCGGCGCCGGTATTGATCGTCGAATCGAGGCTGACGAGAATCCCGCCGTACTTCGGCAGGCCTTCGATGACGTCGACGAAGCCGTCGACGACGCCGTCGATGGCCCCGTCGTCGGTGGCGTCGGGGCACGTCGTCCCGGCGTGGATGTGCTGGGGATGCAACGTTCCGGCCGTAACGCCGCGGACCGAGATGTCGACCGAGACGTTGTCGCCCTTGAGGGTGACGGTCGCTGTGCCGCTGGCGGACGGGATGGTGTAGGTCACGGCACCGACCGTGTGGCTGCCCGCATTGAGCGGATCCAGGTTGGCTCGGTAGGTCTGGTTGCTGTTGCCGGCCGTGGCCGGGGCGACGACGAGAGCCGCGAGAGCGACTCCGGCCAGGATTCGGGGTGCGAGACGCATGTGGGCTCCAGAGTGGGTGGCCCCCCGGCCGCCACGGATGTTCCTCGTCCGACGAGGGTGGTCAGCAAGGGTTCGGGCTCCGTCGGGATGCGGATGACCGATCGACCTTGCGGGAGCGTCGCAAACGGGCGCCTTCCCGGAACGTCAGGCAGCTCGCCAGACGCGGCGTGCTCCATGCGGAGGCAGATCAGGCCGGACGTTGCTGGGCTCGCCGCAGGAGCCGGAACGCAAGCACGACGGCGATCACCTCGACAGCACCTGTGATGGCGCCGAGATCGCTGAGGCTCTCGGCAGGCAGGAGAACTCCGTTCATCGAACCCATCGAACCGTCGAGGAAGGCGGGCAGCCCGACGGTCACCGCCGCGACCAGCGCGACCAGCGAGAAGATGCTCAGCATCAAGGTGAGTCGGAGACTGGCGCCCGTCGGGTTCCGGAGGATGATCGCGGCTAGACCGACCTGGCCAAGTCCGGCGCCGAGGAAACCGACGCCCAGCGCGATGGACTCGCGCAGGTGCTCCGGCACCAGAGCAACGTGGATGACGCCCGCGATTGCCAGGGCTGCAACGAGCATGAACTGCGCGGCTGTCCGGGCGCGGCGCTCTGGCGTCTCGGCCGCAGCCAGAGATCGAGCGGGCAGGAACAAGGTCGCCAGGAGCAGCGATCCGCCAAAGAGCGAAACGGCAAGTCCGGGCTCGAGGCGCGAGACGAGGAGGGGGTCGGCCGCCAGGATGGCCTCCGTCTGGAGCAGCGGGATCCCCAGCCACCCGCCGAATCCCAGGATCGTGAAGCCCGCAATCCCGAGGAGCCAGCGTGTGCCCTGCCCGCCGCGGGCGGCGTGGACCATGGCAACGAGAGCGGCCACGAAGCCGAGTCCGGCCAGGATCCGCCCGTTCAGCCCGTCGGTGCCGGCGATGGTCTGGAGACCGGCGTCCATCGAGACCCACGGCAGGACGCTGCCGGTGATCGCGAGGACGCCGCCGGCGGCGCCGAGGCCTCCCACGAGGCGGCGATCGGCCGAAGCGGCCGGGTTGCTCGCGGAGTCCTCTCGGGCTGCCGGGATCGTGGGGATTGAAGCGGAGGTGCGGGCTGGCGAAATCATGTGGGTGCGTCCTCGGATATGCGTGGCCCGGCCAAATCGCCCGGGCCACGCGATGAGGGTCAGTCCTGGACGTTGAAGAACAGGAACAGGTTGGTCGGGATGTCGCCGGTGATGCCTTCGCCGGCTGCCTGGAGGGCGCGGACGCCGTCGCGCTGAGGGCGGCGATGCCGGCGAGCGCGATCAGGAGAGCATTCATCAGCCCTCCCACGCGCTGCATCGTGATGGAGCGTGCTTGCCATCGAGGAATACCTCCGGGCCTCCGCCCTGGGGGTCCCGCCAGCGAGCGCCTGACGTCGGACCGCTGAACACGCTTTCGCGCCGGCAGCAGGGATAGATGACGCCGATACGACGTTGTAATGCGCAGCGACATGGAATGCCGATGCAAGGCGAATCGGCCATCCACACGGTGGCCACCTGCGCATACCAGTTCACGGGACGAAAGCAACCGCCATGTCGGCGGATCGAACCCAGGACCCCCAAACTAGGAGAGAACATGCGTCGATCCATCGCCCTCGTGGCTGCAACGGGCCTGCTGCTCGTTTCCGCCATTCCCGCGTTCGCCGATACCGGCGACAAGGGCAAGGTCATGATCATGAAGCACGCCTGCACCGAAGAGCCGGTCAAGAATCAGGCGGACTTCGACGCGATCGTTGCCAAGGCCGCGGGTGACGAGATCACCGCCCTGGCCCTGACGGTCCTGGCCTGTCCGACCATCGTCCTCACCGACGATGGCGCGGCGCAGACCGATGGCGTCAAGAACGCACCGGTCGACTTCGACTTCACGGTCACCGATTCGGGTGGCTTCAAGCAGACCCTCGCCGACGCGGAGTTCGTCTCGGCCAAGCTGTGCGAGAGCGACATCAAGCGCGACGCCAACGGCGACGGCAACGCCGAGGATCCCAACGTCTGCCTCGACATCTCGCACTACATGTTCAAGGACCTTGCCGCCGGTGAAGTCACCGTCGTCGAGACCAGCCCCCCGAACGGCTGGAAGTTCGGAACCCTCCTGCTGACCCCCAAGGCCCTCCAGGCTTCGGGCAGCGACGACGCCCTCACCGGCGCCGACTTCGACGCGGCATCCTCGACGGTCACCCTCGACCTCGCCGGCGACCCGGACAACGATGCGATGCTCCACATCTACAACTTCGAGAAGTCCCCGGCCACGGACACCCTGCCGGCCGCCCGCCAGGCGACCGCCCGGACCGGTGGACTGCGCTTCGCGAGCTGACCACCCTCCTCATCACAACGGCCGGTGCTTCCTCTCGGAAGCGCCGGCCGTTCACAGTTCCCGGGACGAATGACCATGCGCCACCCCTTTCGATCCAAGGCACTCCTGGCCCTCCTCGTGGGCCTCGCGCTCGCCAGCTGCGGCGGTCAGGACGGCTCGGCGCCGCTGACGAGCGGGGTCGGCCAAAGCCCGGCCGCACCCGCGACAACGAGTGCCTCGGTCGCGCCGTCGGCCGTAACCGCCTCGCCGGAACCCGTGTCGAGCACGGCGGCCAGCCCGTCACCGACCGGGTCGCCGACCCGTGAGCTTCCGACGCGATTGGTCGTGGCCAAGCTCGGAATCGACCTGCCGATCGTCTCCGGCGACCTCAAGGTGCCGGGCAACCCACCCGACTACCCGTTGTGCGGGGTGGCCCAGTACCTGACGATTTATCGCGACCCGAGTCGACTCGGCACAACGACCTGGATCTACGGCCACGCGCGGCCGGGGATGCTCCTGCCGCTGCTGGATGCTTCGACCGTGAAGAACGGCGCCGCTCTCATCGGGAAGGTGGTCGATCTGTATTCCGACGCCGCGCAGCGATACACCTACCGGATCACGACGGTGCTGCGCCATGCGACGGACCGGACCGCAGCGACGGGCGTTCCCGCTAACGGGCGCCGTTTGATCCTGCAGACGAGCGAAGGGCCGAGCGGCACAGTGCCGAAGCTGCAGGTCGTCGCGGAGTTCGTGTCCGTGGCACCCGCGGAGCCCGGCGAAGCGATGCCAACGGCCTCTCCCATCGGCTGCTTCCTCGGCCCGTAACGGGTCGGCGAACTGCCCGCCGGCATGCCGGCCGGCGGGTCATCGGGTAAAGAAAGCGGCCG
>JACCVQ010000065.1 GCA_013698095.1 Chloroflexota bacterium | reverse complement strand
AGCTTTTTGCTGAGGTCGGTGACGGTGATCGCGAGCGAGCCGTCCTTGATCGCCACGGCCGCCACAGTGCCGACCATTTCCATGAGATAGACAGGCGTTGCGAGATCGTCATTGCCCGAGCGTATTTCGATCGAGGCCCCGATCCATAGGAAGTCGTCGGCGAGCTGAGCGAGGTAAGCGGAGTCGGACGGCGAGAAAACAATCTGAGCAATTTGCGGAACCGCGCCGCCGGTCCACCCCCCCACGGTAAAGCCGAGGGCGGCCACGAACAGCGGGTCGGTCGCCACCCCGGCGCGCCAATCGCTGAACCCGCGATGATTATAGGCGCGCGCTCCACCGCCGGCGAGGCGGATCGCCTCCACCGTGCCGTCCGCCAAGCGCCACGGGGACGCCTCGATCAGGATGAACCTTGCCACGCCCTAGAGTAGCTCGACGCTTTGATTCGTAAAGCGCCCGCCGCCGCCCGAGAACCCGCCGCCGCTCCCGATCATAGTGAGATCGCCACCGCCGGCGCTCGCCACTCCCGAGGAGGACACGCCGAACGCGCCGAGCATTCGATCGAGGAGGGCATTGTTGCGGGCGAGAAGATCATTCGTCTCGTTCGTGAGGGTGTTGTTCTCGTTCGCCGCCGCGAGCGAGGCCTCATTCCACGCCTGAGCCTGAGCGATCCGCGCGTTCTCCATTTCGATAACGCGGTCCACGCCGGACGCGGCGAGCGCGCGGTCGCTTGTCAGCTCGGGCCCGGCCGTGCCGAATGCTTCCTTGCTCGTCTCAATGAGCTGGCGATAGAGGTTCGCAAGCTGATCGGCCGCGCCGTCGCTCCCGGCCTCGGCTTGCGCCTGAACCTTTGTGATCTCGCCGAGCAACGCGCCGCGCCTGGTCGAGGCGTCACCCTCGAACAAGTCGCCGAATTTCATATCATCGCGAAATTTCGTGAGGCTTCCGATCCGAGATTGAATGACGGACTCGACCAGCTTCGCCCGCTCCTCGGCGTTGATCCGCTCAACCGCCACGAGATCGAGGCCATATTTTTTCGCAATGCGGACCCGCTCGGCGGCTTGGCGATCGAAATCCTTAAAGTATCGCGAGAGCGTATTTCCGAGGCCGCCGATCAAGTCCTCAAGATCCCGGACCTTGAGCGCCTCCTTGAGCGATCGCTCAAGATCGTCCGATGATTTGAGCGCTTGCTGAACGGCCGCCGAGAGGCCCGTCACCGCGCCATCCTTGATCGCGTCGAGGATCGCAAACTTGATCGCGTCCGCCTCGTCATCAAATTTCTTAGTGCCGCCGCCCTTCGTTTTGCCGCGCCCTGAGGGATCGACGACGAATTTGTCTTTGCGCTTGCCGACCGAGACGGCGAACGATCCCAACCCGCCGCCGAGCGCATCGGCAAGATTGAGGAGCGTGTCCTGAATGCCGCTCGCGAGGGCGCTCGTCTCTTTCTTGAAACTGCCCTTAGCCGTGGGATCGTCAAAGACGTTCGTGATCGTGGCCGATCCCTTTTTCGTCTTTTTGAACAGGCCTCCCACGATCGACCCGACGATCGAGCCGATGATATCGCCGCCGGGAATCGGGAGGAATGAGCCGATCGCCCCGCCAATCTGAGCGCCGGTTTGCGACGTCTTAAACCCTAGCGCCTTGCCGAGCGGCTTGAGGAACGAGTTCGTGAGCGCGCCGGTCGCCGCGCCCTCAAGGCCCTTGCCAGCGATCGAGCCGATCTTAGCCGCGCCGGCGTCACTGATCCCCACGCCCTTGCTCAGCTTTTCGAGGATTTGCGGAAGGCCGGTCGGGCGGCGGCCCGTCACCGTCACGTCAGCGCCTTGACCGTCCGGGAGTGGCGCGAGCGGGTCCACGCCGCCGCCGCCGGCTTGCCCGTTCGCGGCCCCGGCAACGCCGTTGAATGCGCTCTCGACCCGGCGAGCTGAGGCTGTCACGCCGTCCACGGCGCGCGCCATGCGATCGCTTGCATCCTTGGCGGTGTTCGCGCCAGTGATTTGATCCTCTAGCTTGCGGAATGTGTCGCCGAACAGGCTCTCGAAAAGCTGATCGGCCTTGAATTGTCCGGCCGCCGCGATCAGGCGTTTCGGGAGGTCCTTGAGGCCTTTAATAGGATCGTCAAAGACGGATCGAACCGCGCTTTTCACGCTATCGAGCTGATCGAGATATTTCTTTTGCTTTTCGCGGTTGAGATCGAGTTGACGCCCCTCGGCGCGCAACGCCTGAACCGAGGCAAGGATCGCGTCCCGGCGCTCGGGCGTAAGCGGCCCCATTTGCCGCTCAAGGCCAAGGATGATCCGGGTCGCCTCGGCTTCGTCCGTCCGTCCCGCCGTGATCAGCTTTTGAACCGCGAGGCTCTCGGCCTGAGATTGAATGAAATCGTTATAGGGGCGATTGATTCCCTCCCGGACAATGACTTTCGCGCGTTCGGCGTCCTCGATCAGCCCCTTAAATCCAAGCGGCTTTTGCTCGCCGAGTTCCTTGATGATCTTGTCGAGATCGCGCGCGGCCTTCGCCGCCGCGTCGATGAGTCGGGGTTGCTCGTCAAACTGAGAATTGATCCGGGCGATGCCCTCGCCGGCGCGCTGCCCGAAATCCTCAAGGCGCTCGGCCGCCTGGTCGGCCACTTTCTGAACCTCTGCCGGATCGAACGGAAATTTGCCCGCCGCCGGATTAACCTTTTTGCCATTCACGAGGACCTCATAATGGAGGTGAGTTCCCGTGGCGGTCCCCGTCCGGCCGGCGAACCCAATCACGTCGCCTTTCTTGACCGCCTGCCCTTCCCGAACATTGAAGCGCGAAAGGTGCGAATAGCGCGTCTCAGTCCCCGCGCCGTGGCCGAGCTGAATTTGATTGCCGTAGCCGCCCGCGCCAGCCGCGCGCTTCACGATCCCGTCCATGGTGGCGAAGATCGATTGCCCGAGGCGCGCCGCATAATCGAGGCCAAGGTGATTTGTGGACGCGCCGGCCGTGGGGCGCGCGCGCTGTCCATAGCCCGAGGTGATCGAGCCGCCGGCAACAGGCCGGCCGAAATCGGCAAGGTCCCGGCCGGCGAATGGATCGCGTGGATCGCGTTTCGACGTGGCGCTAGCGGCCTTGAGTTCGGCGGCTTCCTTTTGCTTTAGGAGCGTGATTTGACGAGTGAGCGTCCCGTTCCTCAGCTCGTCCGCCGAGGCTTGTTGCCGGGCGAGGTCGATCAGGCCGCCGCGTCCCTCATATTTCTCTTTGATCTTTTCGAGGGGGTCCGCGAGCTTTGATGCTCGTTCGACGACCGCGAACGAGAACGCCTCGCGGAAACCCTTTTGAGCTAAGCCGAGTTGAATGTTGGTCCGTTGCAGCTTTTGCTCAAGGTCGTCTAAGCCGGCCTGTGCCCCTGCGAGGGCGGGGTTGATCACGTCTCCGCGCGCGGTTTGCTTTGGATTTAAGCGGAGCAACTTGACGCGCGCGCGCGCCTGATTGATCAAGGCGCTCGTCTCGGCATTGATTCGATCTATTCTTAGCAGCGAAAGAGCGGCGTCCTTGGCGGCGCGCTCAGCCTGTCCCTCGCCAGCCCTTTTTAGTTCGTTGAGGGCGTCCCGGTTGACCCGGATCGCGGCGGTGACGCCCTCAAGCGTGTTCGCAAATGCGGCCTTCGCTTTGCGCGCAATGTCCGTCGCCTTGGCGTCTTTCTTTAGCTCCTCAACCGCCTTTTCAATTTCCTTGCCTGAATTGTAAGCCTTGATTGCGAGATCGGCGAGCGCGTTGACCCCAATCAGGATCAGACTTGCGAACCCAACCCCCATGAATGTTGCAACGCCGGTCGCGATAGCGCCGAGCTTGCCGATCGATCCTCCCGCCTGAGTGCTTTTCGTGGCGAGGGTGCCGACCGGCGCGGCCGTGGTCGCGAGGATGCCAGCTAGGGCCTTGGCGTCGAGGCTGAGCGCCTTCATGTTCGCGCTCGTTTGCGCCACCCCTTGGGCAAGACGCTGTTGTTCCCGAACTGCCTTGCGGGTTGGAGCATCGGCCGAGGTGATCCCGGCGGCGGCCGAGCGCGCCGCGGCGCTTTCGGAGTTCAGGCCTGAGGCCGCCCGTCCCGTGGCGGTGCCGAGATTCTTTGATTGTGCCGCGACCCGTCCTTGGGCGGCGGCGACTCCGTCGAGCGCTTTCTCGGTTTTCGCCCCGGTGGCGACGACCCCGTCCTCTGTAGCCCGGACGACTAGCGAGAGATCAAAATCGGCCATGCGGTCCCTATCCCTTGATCAACGCCTCGCGTTCCAAACCCTCAGCGATTCACGTTCGAGGAGACGTATATCGTTGAAAAGGTCCGCTGTCAGCTTGACGTCGAGCGCGGCGGCCGTGGGAGCGATCGCGGGATAGTCTATGCCCGATCGGAAAGCGCCGGCCATGCCCGCGCCGATCCATTTCCATTGCGTTTGCAGGGCCATGAATAGGCCGACCGCGTCCCGCATATCAGGCCAAATCGGGACCGTTGATCGATCGGGACTATGGCCGAACGCGGCCGGGTTCAGTCCGAAGCGTCGGCAGTCTCGCTCGAATTCGTCCTCGTCGGTGCTTGTTGATCGTCCGCTCGCCCATTGCTCGGCGAGCCTTGCGAGTTTTTTTCCCTTACCTCCACGCGCCCGCCGATTGCCTTGAGATAGGCCTCAGTGAAAGCTGCGCCGAGCATGGGAGCCTTGAGGAGGATCGCGATATTTTCGTCATTCATCGGGACCGCGCGACCGCCGCTCACGACCTTGCGCCACTCTTTCACGACGCGCTTGAACGTCTCAAGCTCGGCCGGCGGATCGTCCGGGAGATCGAACGCCGCCGGGAAATAGCGCTGAACCTCCTCCCGGTCCAGCAATTCAACGCGAAGCTCGACCTTATGCTCGGCCGGCTGAGACAGCTCGCTCTCGTTCTCCCCTTGAGCGAGGCCCGGCCACTTGACGGTGATCCAATGGAGCGGGCGGTCGAGGAGATCGAACATGAGCGGCAACCTTATTTACTGGTGAGGACGATCTCGTCGTTACCAGTGACCGGGAGAGCTGTCACGGGGATCGTTGCCATGGCCTCCCCGGCCTCCTCCTCGATCGTCACGTTGCCCGTGATTTGCAGCTTGGGCGTGTCGATCTGAACGATATTGCCCGCCACGTTTCCGTGGATCGCCTGAGCTGCCATGGTCGTTCCCGGTCGAATCTTGCTGAAATAGTCCTTTGCCGTGAGGTCCGGGACGCGGATCACGATCGTTCCCGAGAACGGGCGCTCGCGCATGATCACGCGGTCGGCCGGGCCGATCAGGGAGCGGAATTGGAGATCGGCCCCATTGCTCATGACCCAACGGCGAAGCGGCGCGGCATAGCCGTCGAGAACAAAGCTGGTGTTTTCGGACGAGGCGAGGACGGGATCAATATAGCCCGAGATCGTGGGATTGCCCGGCGCGGCCTGTTCGGCGAGCGTTGCCGGCGCGCGGCCGAGGAGCGTCATGTTGAACCGGGGAAAGTCGTCGTCCTCGATCGTGAAGCCGAACGAGGCTCGCGCGCCGATCGTCTTGAGGAGGAGGTCGTCGAGATAGCCCCAATGCGTGACGGAAATCGGATCGCTGAGCGGCTTTTGAACAACGCTGTTCGCGCCGGTGACGACGCCGGCGTCCATGCCAGCCGGGCGAAGCGCTTTCATCCACGGCGGGACGGTCGTTCCGGCCGCGATGCCGCCGCCGTGCATTTCCATTTCAAAGGAAGCGCCGCGCCGAAAGCCCGAGAGGAGCGTCGGGTTCGCGCCGAGATAGGCCTTTTCGATATTTCGGACCTTACCCTCGGAGTCCATGAATTGCGGCTGATAGTTGAGGACTTGCAAGGCGTCGGTTGCCACCACGGGAGCCGAGTCGGTCCCCTCAGTGACCTCCACCTTTTGCAGGATAACCTTGCGGGTCCAGTTCTTGATTGAGCCGGCCATTCTAGCGATCTCCCTCGTTCGCCGGGCGGGCGATGCCAGCCGAGCGGGCGGCGTCGATCATTTCGACGCGCTGTTCATTGTTCTCGGCGGACGAGATATCGATCCCCTGAGCCTCGGCGATCTTGATCAAATCGGCCGTTTTCATATTGGCGCGGATCGGCGGGTTCGCCGCTTCCTCGTCCGCGAGACGCTCGGCCTCGGCGCGCTTTTCGCCCTCCATGCGGGTGACGGTTCCGGCGATCAGCTCGTCCGAGATCACGCCGCCCGGATCGCTCGTCTTGCCCTCGGCGACCAGGCGCTCGGCGCGGAGCCGGTGATTGACGGGATAATCGCCGTCGAGGGCGATTCCCGTGTCCGCCTCGATCGCGGGCGGACCATGCTCGCCAGCCTCGGGAGCTTTGCCGTCCACGAGCGCCACGCCGTCGCCGACGATCGTTCCCGGCGCGGGCGTTAAATCGGCGGCAAGGCCGGTCGAGGTGGAGGACGAGCCGCCCGTCCCCGTGTCCGCTGCGGTTGTTCCCGTGGAGGTGGAGGTTGCGCTCTCGTTCGCGCCGGCCGTGTCGTCCATGCTCAGCTCCCTTGATTTCGGCTCGAAAGATAGGCCCGAGCCGGGGAGGCGATAAGTCCGAACGCGCTCTAGGCGGGAGAGCTGAGGCTCAGGCGATAGGAGGTCGTCATGAGGACCTCGCCCCAAATCAGGCCGTCACCGCTCGCTCGCAAAAGGTAGCGCTGAAATTGGAGCTGTCCGAGCGCGCGATCGGGAACCCATCCGAGGAGAATGCGGATCACCGCCTTGCGCGCGTCCTCAAGATCGTCCCCGGCCTTGCCGTCCGCGCGCTCGGCCGGGACGCAAAAAAGTGTCGAGATCGTGACATTCACGCGCTGAGCGAAATCGCCGATCGTCTTGTTCGGCTCGGCCGTCTCGCTCGCCACCGCCACGAACGCCGCCGGCGGGAGCGCGCTCATGCTCTCGATCGCGATCGTGGCCTCTTGCAAATTCGTCACGCTCGTAAAGTAGGACAGGCCCGAGAGACGCTCGCGGACGCTTTCGAGGTTGACGGCGAAATCGAGATCATGCGCCATTGAAAAGGCTCCTCAGGTGATCAAGCCACGCGTCGGTGAGATCGATTCGATCTTGTTCGTCAACGCCGATGAACGGACGCGCGGGGAGGTTCGTGAATCGGCCGTGAGGCCGGACATTGACGGTTCGCTGAGGGATCGGGACGCCGAACGCCTCATTGATCGTCCGCGTGTGAGCAACGACAACCGTTTGCCGGTGAGAGCCGAATTGGTGAGCGGCGGCGTGAGTTGCGCTTTCTGTCCGGGCGTCCACGCCAACCTCCACCTCGCCGGGCCTCAGGTCGTGGCGGATCGATCCCTCAAGACCGCCGAGATCGAACAGGGTCCGGCCGGGACTGATCTTGCCGCTCGCGCGCGGGACCTTGCCGAGAGCGGCTTGCGATTTCGGCCATGGAATGCCGCCCGGCCCGCTCTCGGTTTGGAAGCGGTTGAGCGTGGACGCCTCAAGGATCGAGCCGGCGATCGCGAGGAGCGGTTGCTGATCCTCGCCGAGGTTCTTGACGTAGCGCGCGACTTGCCGCGCTCGTTCGAGGCCGAGGACCTCAACCTCAACATAGAAGCCGCCGGCTGGCATGGTCTATCGACGCCACGCCGGGATGAAACCGCCGGGATTGATTGAGTAGCCGTCGAGCTGTTCCTTGAACGTGGAGCCGGTCCCGTCCCCTGAGGTCCGCGAGGTTCGGTTGCCGCCGATCACCGGGGTCGTCCCGCCCGCCTCGATCGGTAGCCCCATGCGTCCGGCCGAGATATCGCGAAGCTGAACGCGCGCTCGATCGGCGGCGGCCGTCACCTCGGGCGTTGGCTTTGTCTTGTGGAGCGCCTCGCGGGCGAGCGCGGCGATGATCGATTTCACCACGCGCGGAACGCTGGCAAGCGGGGTGTCGTAGCGGTTGCCGATGTAGGCGTCGGCGATATCGGTTTGATCCTTGATCGCTTCCTCAAGTTTCGGCCCGTTGATCACGCGCA
>JACCVQ010000056.1 GCA_013698095.1 Chloroflexota bacterium | reverse complement strand
ACGCGGCACGGGCCGACGCAAAGGCCGCGCGCGATGCGGCTCGCGCCGACGCGAAGGCAGCGCGCGACGCGACCCGGGTCGAGCGCAAGGCGAACCACGCCAAGTCCCACTCGGGCTGACCTCTCGTCCGCAGGCGGCGTCGCGAGCGATCGCGGCGCCGCTTCTTCATGTCCGCCGATGCCACCCGGACCGCGGGATCGCAAGAGGACTGCAACCAGCGGCGGCTCGACGAACCGGGCCGTAGTAGGCTAGGGCCAAGATTTCAAAGAAGCGTCGCTCCGAGCGGCGCCGTCCACGCACCCGGCCTCGTCACCGCCCACGACCGGCCCATCGGTCGATGTTGCCGTTCCCGACGTGACGAGACCGGACCAGCGCACATCATCCGCCGGGCCACGCGAGTCGTGGGGCCGGGTGGGGAGGTACACGATGGAGACACCGGTCCTCGTGGCGGTGGCGATCGTCGCTGCCGTCGGCGGACTCGTGCTCGGGCTCATCGCCCGCGGCATGTTCGCCTCGAATTCCATGAAGGCTGCGTCAGCCGAGGCGCGCCGGATCGAGGCCGAGGCTCGCACCCGCCAGAAGGAGCTGATTCTCGAGGCCAAGGACGAGAAGCTCCGGATGCAACGTGAAGCCGAGGACGAGGCACGCGCCCGACGCAACGAGCTGTCGGCCCTGGAGCGACGCCTCCTCCAGCGCGACGAGCAGCTCGACCAGCGCTCGGATCTCCTCGAGCAGCGCGATCGGAAGCTGATCGACCGTGAGCGCGACCTCGACAAGACCCGCGAGGATCTCACCCGCGCTCACCAGGAGCAGGTCGTGGCCCTCGAGCGGGTCAGCGGCATGTCCGCCGACGACGCGAAGGGCATCCTCCTCGAGGCCGTTCGCGAGGAAGCCGAGCATGACGCCGTGAAGCTCGCCCGCTCGATTGAGCGACGGGCCCGCGAGGAAGCCGACGAGAAGGCCCGCGACGTGATCGTGACTGCGATCCAGCGCGTCGCCGCCGACCACACCGCCGAGCACACCGTGACCGTCGTCCATCTCCCGAACGACGAGATGAAGGGCCGGATCATCGGGCGCGAGGGTCGCAACATCAGGGCTCTCGAGCAGGCGACCGGGGTCGACCTGATCATCGACGACACGCCCGAATCGGTCGTCCTGTCGGGCTTCGACCCGGTTCGCCGCGAAGTTGCCCGGGTCGCCCTGATGAAGCTCATCGGCGACGGCCGGATCCATCCCGGCCGGATCGAGGAGGTCGTCACCAAGGCTCGCGCCGAGGTCGACCTGATCATCAAGCAGGCCGGCGAGGCCGCCGCCTACGAGTCGGGCGTGCCCGGTCTCCCGCCCGAGATCATCAAGCTCCTCGGCCGCCTCAAGTACCGGACGAGCTACGGCCAGAACGTGCTCAACCACTCGGTCGAGACCGGCCGCCTGGCCGCCGTCATCGCGGCCGAGGTCGGGGCCGACATCCAGATCGCGAAAACGGGCGGCCTGCTCCACGACATCGGCAAGGCCGTGGACCACGAGATCGAGGGACCGCACGCCGCGATCGGCGCCCAGATCGCGCTTCGCAACAACCTCTCGCCGAGGATCGTGAACGCGATCGCCGCTCACCACCAGGAAGTCGAATACCTCTTCATCGAGTCGCCGATCGTCCAGATCGCCGACGCAATCAGCGCCTCGCGGCCGGGAGCCCGGGGCGAGACGATGGACGCCTACGTCAAGCGGCTCGAGGACCTCCAGGCGATCGCCGACAGCTTCCAGGGTGTCGAGCGCTCGTTCGCCGTCCAGGCCGGCCGTGAGGTCCGGATCCTCGTCCGGCCCGAGGAGATCGACGACCTGACTGCCTCGCGTCTCGCCCGCGACATCGTCCGCAAGATCGAGGAGCAGCTGACCTACCCGGGCCAGATCAAGGTCACGGTCATCCGCGAGACGCGCGCCGTCGAGTACGCGAAGTGACCGGTCGAGGCCCGCGCGGCCGTCGGACTGCACTGTGGATCCTGGTGCTCGTGCAGCGCGAGCGCTGATCCGCTGCCTCCGCCCGGAGCGTCGGTCCGGTATCGTCCGCGGGTGACTGACGGACCGAGCCCCGCCCCCAGCACGCCGATCGGGCTGACCCGGCTCGGCAACCCCGCCAACGGCAACGCCCCGCGGCCGCCCGGGTCGTGCCGGATCCTGATGATCGGCGATCTGATCGGCAAGCCGGGTAGGCTCGCCGTCGAGCAGGTCCTGCCCGAGATCCGCGACGAGCGCGGGATCGACTTCGTCACCGCCAACGGCGAGAACGTGGCGGGCGGGATGGGCCTGACGCCGTCGACCGCCGACGCGATGTTCGCCTCGGGCGTCGACGTGATCACGAGCGGCAACCACATCTGGGACAAGCGCGAGATCTACCCCTATCTCGACGCCAACGATCGGGTCCTCCGGCCGCACAACTACGGCACGAAGGGCGTCCCCGGCCGGGGCTGGGCGGTCCACCATGCCGCAGATGGCACGGAGATCGCGGTCATCAACCTCCAGGGCCGGACGTACATGCAGCAGATCGAGAACCCCTTCACAGACGCCGACGCCCTTCTCGACGAGGCGTCGGAGCCGCTCCCGCCGGTCCGGATCGTCGACTTCCACTGCGAGCTGACGTCGGAGAAGAACGCCCTCGGGCTGCATCTCGACGGGCGCGTCAGCGTGGTCGTCGGGACCCACACTCATGTCGTGACCGGCGATGAGCGGATCCTTCCCGGCGGCACGGCGTACCAGACCGATCTCGGGATGACCGGGCCGGTCTGGAGCGTGATCGGCTTCGACCCGGCGACCGTCCTGCCCCGGTTCATCAACGCCCTGCCGACCCGGTTCGCGGTCGGTGGCGGACCGGTCGTGTTCAACGCCTGTCAGATCGATGTCGACCCAGCGACCGGCCGAGCCCTCGCGATTGAGCGCATCCAGCGCCTCGTCGAGGTCTGAGACACCCGTGCCATCGGTCCGAGATCGTCATGGCCGGCGACCACGGCCATCAGCGGACAGCGGCGTCTCGACGGTCGACCTCCACAGCCACACCCTCCGCTCGGACGGCGTCCTCCAACCGGTCGAGCTCATCCGGGCAGCGGCCGACGCCGGCATCCGGACCCTCGCCATCACCGACCACGACAGCCTTGCCGCCTACCGCGAGCTGGTCCAGGGATCGGCAATGCCGGCCCCGATCGAGCTGATCCCGGGCGTCGAGATCAACGCCCTGGCCAAGGGCATCTCGCTGTCGGATGGGGAGCTCCACATCCTCGGCTTCGGGATGGATCCCGACGACCAGGCGTTCGAGGCCGCTCTCGCCAAGCAGCGCTCCGCCCGCCGGATCCGCTTCGAGCGGACCGTCGCGGTGTTGCGCGATGCCGGGATGCCGATCGACGCGCACCTGGGCCACATCGATCTGACCCGTGACGACGCCCTCGGCCGGCCGACGATCGGGCGGGCCCTGATCGCAGCGGGACACGCGACGAGCGTCGAGGACGCCTTCCGGCGGCTGATCGGGTGGGGCGGGCCGGGCTATGTCGCCCGGGAAGGGATGGGGCCGAGCGAGGCGATCGAGGCGATCCGCGCCGCCGGTGGCGTGCCGGTCCTGGCCCACTTCTCTGAGGCGCCGAGCCAGATTCCGCTTCTCCGCGAGCTGAAGGAGATCGGGCTGGCCGGTCTCGAGGTCCACTACATCTCGTTCGACCGCGCCACGGTCGAGCTGGTCGGGGCGGTCGCCCGACAGGTCGGCCTGATCGCAACCGGTGGGTCCGACTATCACGGCGACACCTGGACCTACGCCGAGGCCCATGCCGCGCTCCACGTCCCGGATTCGGTCGGCGAACGGCTTCGGGTCGCGATCGCCGAGCGCCGGCCCCGACAGGCAGCCGTCGAGGACGGCCGCGCCGTCGAGCCTCAGCCTGGGGTGGCCGACTCCTCGTCCCGGTAGATCGGGTGGAGCTCCACCGGTTTGCGGCTCCGCCGCCGGAGGTTGAGCGCTTCGACGAAGACGCTGAAACCCATGGCCGAGTAGATGAACGCCTTGTCGATATGGAGCCCGAAGCCGTCCGCGATCAGGGTCGCCCCGATCAGGAGCAGGAACGACAGGGCGAGCATCTTGACCGACGGATGCTCGTGGACGAACCTCGAGAGCGGTCGCGATGCGAAGATCATCACGCCGACCGAGATGAGCACGGCCGCGACCATGATCGCGATCTCGTCGACGAGCCCGACCGCCGTCAGCACCGAGTCGATCGAGAACACGATGTCGAGCAGGACGATCTGGAAGATGATGGCGCCAAAGGACGCCGCCTTGCCGCCGGCGGCCTCGCCCTCGCCCTCCGCGCCTTCCAGCGATTCGTGAATCTCGGTCGTCGCCTTGTAGAGGAGGAACAGGCCGCCACCGATGAGGATCGCGTCGCGCCACGAGAAGTCGCGCCCGAAGAGCGAGACCAGCGGCTGGGTGAGCCCGATGATCCAGGAGATCGTCAGGAGCAGGAGAATCCGCATCCCGGCCGCCAGCCCGAGGCCCACAAGCCGTGCCTGGTCGCGCCGCTCCGGAGGCAGCCGCTGGACGAGGATCGAGATGAAGATGACGTTGTCGATCCCGAGCACGATCTCGAGCACGGCCAGGGTGGCCAGCGAGATCCAGGTGCCTGGGTCCGACAGCAGGGCGACGACGTCCATGGCGGGAGATCCTACCGGGGATCGCTGGCTGAGGACGTACGATGTGCCGGCTGTGCGTGACACAACCCGTTCGATGCGCTTGCTGCCGGTCCTCGACCTCGTCGCGCCCCACTCCGCCGCGCCGCGCTCGCCGAGTGCCCCTGCCGACCAGCGACTCGGCGAGTACGTCCCGGATGCCGCTGTGCTCCCGACCTTCCACGTCTGGACCCTCGGCTGCCAGATGAACCGCAGCGATTCCGAGGAGATGGCGGGCCGCCTGCTCGCCGCCGGTTGCGCCGAAGCCGCCTCCATGGACAGCGCGGACCTCGTCGTGATCAACACCTGTGCCATCCGCGAGGCCGCCGAGCAGAAGGTGATCGGCCGCCAGGGACACCTGAAGCGGCTGAAGGCAGCCAACCCCGGCATGCGGGTGGTCCTGACGGGCTGCGCCGTGCGCGAAGCAGAGCGGGCGGGCCTTCGCCGCCGCTTCCCGACAGTCGACTTGTTCCTGCGGCCCGACGAGGAGCCGGAGCTCGTCGACCGGCTCGGTCTCGCGTCCGCCCACGGCGGTGTCGGGCCGTCGTCCACGCCCAGCGCCGCGCTCACCGTCGTCGGCCGGGCGACGGTCGGGGCGGCGGACCACCTGCCCGGTACCCGCGCCGCCGCGGTTGGCGCCGGCGCCATCCAGCGCGACTCGGCGATCAGCGCCTGGCTCCCGATCGTCTACGGCTGCGACAAGACCTGCACCTACTGCATCGTCCCGTTCAGCCGCGGCCCTGAGCGCAGCCGGCCATTCGACGAGATCGTCGCCGAGGCCCGCAGCCTCGCCGCCGCCGGCTACCGCGACGTCACGCTCCTCGGCCAGAACGTCAACTCGTATGGTCACGACCTTGCGCCGGATGCCCGCTTCGCCGACGCCGACACCGAGCGCTGGGCGGGCCGCCGGCTCGACCTCCACGGCAAGCCGGACCTCGCCGCCCTGATCCGGGCGATCGACGGGATCCGGACCGCCGACGGGCTGCCCGCGATCGGGCGCCTGCGCTTCGTGACGAGCCATCCGTGGGACCTGAGCGACCGGCTGATCGCCGCCATGGCCGATTGCCCCTCGATCTGCGCCCATCTCCACCTGCCGGTTCAGTCGGGGGACGACGCGGTCCTGAAGCGCATGGGCCGGCAGTACACGATCGAGCACTATCTCGAACGGCTCGCCCGGATCCGCGAGGCCTTGCCGGACATCGCGATCTCGACTGACGTCATCGTCGGCTTCTGCGGCGAGACCGACGAGCAGTTCCGGTCCACGCTCCGGCTGCTCGAGACGGTGCGATACGACCAGGTCTTCGCCGCTGCCTACTCCGAGCGGCCCGGCACGCCGGCGACCCACATCGCCGACGACGTCCCGGCCGACGTGAAGCGGGCCCGCCTCAACGAGCTGCTCGCGCTCCAGGAAGGGATCGGGCTGGGCAACAACGAGTCGTGGCTGGGCCGTGAGGTCGAGGTCCTCGTTGACACGCTTGCCAAGCCACGCAGCCACGAGCACGAAGACGACGACCACCCGGCTGCGGCCGGACAAGGAGCAGGCGCCCCCGCGTCCGACGCTCGTCGCGGCTCATCGGGGAGTGCCTCCCGCGTCGCCGGCCGCTCCCGCCAGAACAAGCTGGTCCACCTGGCCGGCGGCCCCGAGCTCGTCGGGCGCGTCGTCACCGCCCGGATCGATCACGCCGGCCCGTACGCGCTGCGCGGCACCGTCGTCGAGGCGTGACCGGCCAAATTCCCGCGCCGGCAGCCCTCGTTCCGCCACTCCTCGTCATCGCCGGCGCGACTGCGACCGGTAAGACCGGGCTCGCGATCGACGCTGCGGAGCGCCTCATCGGGGAGGGGATCGCGGTCGAGATCATCTCGGCCGACTCGCGCCAGGTCTATCGCGGGCTCGACATCGGGACCGCCAAGGTGAGCCTCACCGAGCGACGCGGAATCGCGCACCACGGCCTCGACCTCGTTGAGCCGGACGCGACCTTCACCCTCGCCGACTTCGCGACCCATGCCCGCGCCGCGCTCGCGACCCATGCCCGTGCCGCGCTCGCGACCCTCGCGGACCGCGCCGTGGACGCCGAACAGCCCGCCCTCGCGATCCTCGCCGGCGGCACCGGGCTGTACCTCCGTGC
>JACCVQ010000050.1 GCA_013698095.1 Chloroflexota bacterium | reverse complement strand
GGACGGCCTCCTCGCCCGGCCGAATGTGGAGCCGGTCGTCATTGCCGCCGGTCCGGTCCCAGCTCGAGGCGCGCCGTGATGTCGCCTCGCGGACCAGCGGCAGGCCGGCGAGGGGGCCCGGGGCGAGCGTCACACCGATCCAAGGAACATAGCCTCCTGTGGCGGCGCGCCGTCGCCCGACGCGCACGTGTCCCGAGTTCTCAAGGCTCGATCAGCCGGATCTGCCGACCAGCAAGCTCGACACGCTTACCGTCGACCCGGACCTCCTGGGCCTCGTTCAAGAGATTGGCCACGAGCCAGATCGCCGTGCCCTCTAGTTCCCACGCGCTGGCAAGGGCGCTCGGGACCGTCATTGCCCCTTGCGTGTCGTAGAGAGGGTCGCCCTTGCCGATGTTGTAGGCGTGATACCGGAGGCTGACCAGCGGGGCATCGACGCCCGGCGCGGCTGACATCGCGCCGCGAGCCAGGAACTTGTTCGCCGGCCCGGTCCGGGTCCGAGCGACCTCGCCAACGAAGGCCGCCTTCGCGGGATCGATCATGAGCTTCCTTTGGTCGAAGCGGTAATAGTGCTGCTCGGAATCGTCCGCGAGATCGCCCAGGTCTTCGAGCCCACTGAACTCATAGTTGAGCTGCAGCAAGCCGCCGTTCAGCAGCACCTGAGCAGCCGTCCAGTAGAAGAGGTCGCCGGCCTCGGGCGACAGCTTTGCCCAGCCGTCCATGCGGAGCGGCGCGCGGGGGCCGAACACATAGGTGAAGAGGGGGATCTTCTCGGCCCTGCCCTCGAGGATCCAATCGCGGAACGGGGCCACCTCGAAGGGTGCGTAGGGACCCGCCTCCCCCCGCGCCTGGTAGTACTCGAACTGACTGATGAAGATTTCGCTGATCACCTCGGTCCCAGCCGGCACGTGATCGCCCTTGGCACGGGCCATGGCCGAGCTCGTGTCGCGGTACATCGCGGCGAACGCGTCGGCGATGGCCGTTCCGGCTCCGGGCGGATGGAGATGACCCTGCGCGAGGCACTGGAGCATCAGGTTGCTGACCGAGATGTCGTAGTACAGAGCGTCGGGATCGTGTTGTGCCACGAGCAGTTCGTCGCGCTCGACGTGAAAGTCGTGCCAATACGTGGTGCCCGCGCACATGAATGGGAAGCGCGAAAGGCCAGGGTCGCTCATTCCGAGTTCGTCCGTGTCGATCACGAGACGGGATTCGAGGACTGGATCGTCGAAGCCGGGCGAATGATCACAGAGCAGGTCGAACTCAAAAGGTGCCCAGAAGTCCCCATTCCGGCGGATCATCGACAGGTTCTTGTCGTTGAAGACCGCCGGAAACCAGTCCGCTCGACCGCGCGGAAGGTTGTTGTGGTAGTCGTGACCGTAGTGAGCCCAGTTGGGACCCAGGACATGGAACACCGGCACTCCGGCCATCCGATGGATCTCGTCCAGCCAAGCCGACCGGTCGTGACGGGCATTGATCCCGAACGTGCAGACGCCGACTTCTTCGCGCAGCCACCGGCTACGCGGGCCGGGTTGGGCCCAAGTCTGCTCGGTCACCCAGCTCCGATACCGGTCGCAGGCCTCGTACCAGGTGCCGCGTGCGAGAGGCGCGACTACAATCGCGTAATCAGGGACGAATCCGGCGCCGGGTCGTGGCACCCCCGCCTTGTGGATGACCGAGCTCGTCAAACCCTCGCGGTCCTTGAAGAACGTCAGCCACTTGACGCTCTTCGTCCCGTCCTCGGTGCCGATCAGGAAGCCGCCCCGTCCCCGACCGTAGTACGCGATGAACTGCATCGTTGAACCCGAAAACCCCTCGGGATAGGGCGAGAACCGGAGTCGCCGCTTGTTCTCGGTGTCGATATCGAAGAGGTCAAGGGGATCGTGGAAGAGCATGCCAGTGCCGTGGGTATGGGCGAGCTCGTCCTGGCCCTTGCCACCGAGCCGACCGATGCCCCGGAGGATCGGGTACTCGATCCGATCGATCGTGGCGTCACCCGTGTTCGTCGCTTCGATCCGGAACGAGATGTCCTCGCCTCGCATCGTGACATGGCTCGTCAGCATGATGCCGTGACCCACGGTCCAGCTGAGACGAAGCCCGTCGGCCTGCGGCTCGGAGATGAACTCGTGGAATGACTCGAGGCTTCGGAGGCCCTTGAGATCGATGCGGAAGGGCGGGCCTGCGAGAGACCGGCTAATCAGGTCCAGGCCCGACACGGTGTTCCGAATCGACTTGATCGCCCCACTCGCGCCATCGAACTCGACGACGAGTGAGGTGCCCGCCAGACGAAGGCTCACCGCGTCTTCCAGCGCCGGAACGCAACCCATGAGATGCCGCCGAACAGAGGCAGCAGAGCGAGGGCAAAGAGAAGGTTGCCGGAACCCGTGCGGACGACCCGGATCTCCCTCGTGCTGCCCGCAGTACTGGGCAGGGAGACGAACGCCTCCGCCTGGACCGGTCTGACCTGGAATGCCGCAAACGTGGATACTCCGGTGCCTGCCTCAGGCCCGTAGGGGACGATCTCGAACCCGAGGGCCGAGCCCGGTCGCTGCTTGGCGTAGTAGGTCCCCTGCGAGACGACCGTCGCCCCGGTCCCGACTCGGAGGTCGATCTCGGCAGCCGTCACCCGGCCCGACGGCAGCCACGCCCACCTCCCTCTGCGGTCCTGGACAGAGTGCTGCTGGGGGTTCAGCATCTTCGCGCTGGCGTACGCGTCGTATTCCCGTTCCGCCGATGGTTGGATGTAGAGGTCGGTGTCGCCCCGCACGAGAATCAGATCATCCGGGTTCGTACTGGTGTCGGGCAGGGTGTACTTGCTGGCCGCCATGACCGTGTAGGCCACGCCACTTCGTCGGGGGCCGAACGCAACGATCGTCCGTTCGCTCCCGGGAACGACCTGCCCATCCGCGCCGCGCAGCCGCATCGCGTAGCTGCCGGCCGGCAGGTTGAACGCAACACCCGGCTCTGGTTCGGTGACGGACACGGAGACCTGAGCTGGGGCCTGCGGCTGCTTCGGAACGGGGAGGTTGTTGATCGGGAGGCCGGCCTTCTGAAGCCGGTCGATCTCCTGGCCCCAGACGACGAGCTGATCGTTGAAGGCCTTGACCGCGTCTCCGTACGCATTCACCTCCGCCTGGTAGGCCTGGCGCTTCGCCTCGTAGTCCCGATAGCCCTGACCGGCTTCGTCGCCAACGAGCAGGCTGGCCTTCGAGGCATCGAAGCCGCCATCGTGGCGCAGGCTGTAGGTCGTCATCGGAAAGGAGCGGTCGCCGATCTCGACCGTTCCGTCCAAAGTCTCGTCCCGGCTCTCCCAGTCGGCCCGGTATTCCCGCGTCAGCGGCCACCAATAGACGTCCGTGACCTTCGGCACCAGGACGTTGATGGTGTCGGCGAGGACATAGACAACGTGCTCGTTCTCTGGAAGGAAGACCCCTTGATAGCCCTGCGCATCGAAGACGATGCCGTTGTAGACGGTCTGACGTTGACGCTCGGTCGGCTGGGTGGCCACGACCGGAGCGACGATGAACATCGCCGCGAGTAGCGCGATGGCGGCGGGTCGTCCTACTCGCGCCATTTCTGGATCCCCCGGCGTCGCAGGACGAGAATCGCGAGACCGGCGCTGACCAGGCCGTACACGACGGTCCCGATCAGGGCGACGAGAACGTCGATCGTCTGGCCCAGGGCCAAGGAGTCCTGGGCCCTCCAGAGATAGCTGAACGGCGACACCCATCCGATGAATTCGGACGCCATCGCGAGCAACCCGGCCGCGGAGCCGAGCAGCGAATCGGCGGGTTGCGATCCGGCGACGCGATTGCCGACTTCGATTGCCGCGAAGAACGCGATGACCAGTCCCGTCAATGCCAGTGCCACCCGGGATCGCCCGGTCAGTGCGCCAAGCAGCAGTCCAAGCGCGATCATCGAGCCGGCTGTCAGCAGCGAAGCGGCAAGGACCAGGAGGGTCCGGCCGCCGAGCGGAATGCCCGTCAGCGCGGCAGTCAGCATCATGAACCCGACCAATGCCGCCGCCATCAGGACGTAGACGCACAGGTACCCGACCAACTTGCCAGTCACGAACGAGGCCGCATCGACCGGTCCGTAGAACAGGACCTCCAGCGTTCCACGCTCGCGCTCCCCGGCCAGCCCGGCCGCAGCGACGAGGCCGAGATAGCCGGTGATCGTCAGGACGGCGAACAGCAGCGGGGAACCCAACGGGTCGGCGAGAACGAGGGTCCCGCTGCCAGCGATGAAATCGAGGTAGCTCCGGACGACAACCGCAGCAACGAGGGAGGCGAGGGTCAGGATCACGTAGATGCCCGGCCCTCGGACGACAGAGCCCACCTCGCGCCGAGCCAGGAGAAGGATTCCCGCGATCCGGAGATGTTCCCTCGGTTGAGCGGCGGAATCCGAGTGCGACACCGCGCGCACGGCCAGGTCGGTTATGGCCGGGGAATCCATCAAGCCAGTCCCTTGTCACTTGCGCTGTCCCTGTCGGTCTCGTCGGTTACGGAGAGGAACGCTTCCTCGAGGCTGATTTCGAGCTGCGAGAGGCCGAGCACGACGCCGCCCGCATCAATGACCGCCCGGCTGATCTCGGCCCGCGCATCACGCCCGTCACCGATCGTGAGCAGCAGCCTCGCTCCGGTGTCTCCGCCAAGCTCGAGCCCCTTGATCCGACCCAGGGCCGCCTCGACGACCGCCTGCGAGCCTTCGTACTCGACGGCGTACCGTGACATCGGCGCCAGCGTGGCGCGGATGTCGGCCATCGAGCCCTGGCTGACGATGCGGCCGTGGGAGACGATCGCCACCCGGTCCGCGGTCTGTTCCACTTCCGAGAGGATGTGCGACGAGAGAAAGGCGGTACCCCCATCGCGGCGATGATCAAAGATCAGCTGTCGCATTTGGTGGATGCCATGCGGATCCAGGCCGGATGCCGGTTCGTCCATGACGAGCAGTTCCGGTGAATGGAGCAGTGCCCGGGCGAGACCCAACTTCTGCTGCATCCCGCGGCTGAGCGCTTTGACACGGCTGCGGCGCCGGCCGCCGAGGTCTAGGGCATCGAGGAGCTCACCGATCCGGCGACGCGCGTTCGCCACGGAGTACAACGAGGCAAAGAACCCCAGGTACTCATCGGTGGTCATATCGCCGTACAGCGACTGGTGCTCCGCAACCACCCCGATCCGGGCCTTCAGCGACAGGGCGCCCTCAGTCATCTCCTGCCCGAGCACCGTGACGCTGCCGCTTGTCGGTCGCAGGATCCCGAGGAGCATCATGATCGTCGTCGTCTTGCCGGCGCCATTCGGGCCGAGGAAGCCGAAGATCTCGCCACGGCCAACCGAGAGATCAAGACCGTCGACGGCTATACGATCGCCATAGCGCCGACTCAGCTGCGTGATGGTTATGGCATTGGCCGCAGTCGTGCTGGCAGCGGTCATTCCTTGATCCCGGTGAACACCACGCCCTGGATGAACGTCCGCTGGGCAAAGAAGAAGATGACCAATGGAACGATGATGATGACAAGGCTTGCAGCCATCATCGGACCCCAATCGGTCGTGTGGAACTGCTGGAAGCTCATGAGCATCAGCTGGAGTGTCTTGTTCTGGGTCGACGGCAGGTAGATCAACGGCCCGAAGAAGTCATTCCAATAGAAGAGGAACGAGAACAGGGCAACGGCCGCGAAGACGGGCTTCGAGAGCGGCAGGAAGATCCGCCAGAAGATGGCGAACGGGCCGGCGCCGTCGATCCGCGCCGCATCCTCGATCTCCGGCGAGATCGTCAGGAAGAACTGCCGGAACAGAAAGATGTTGAATCCCGAGGTCGCCGTGAATGCCGGAAGCCAGAACGGCCAAAAGCTGTCCACCATCCCGAGCTTGCTGAAGATGATGAACGTGGGAATGATTGTGACTTGGGTTGGCAGCATCAACGTCGCAAGGACCAGGATGAACAGAGCGTCCCGACCGCGAAAGCGGAAGCGCGCCAGGCCATAGCCTACGAGCGAGCAGGAAAGCACTTGGCCGATGACACAGGGGATCGCGATCAGAAGCGTGTTGCGCAGGGCCATCGGAAACTGCATCGTCTCCAGCCCGCGCGGATAATTCGACCAGAGGATCGGCGACGGGATCCAGCTCGGCGGAAACGTGAAGATGTCGCTCTTCTGCTTCAGTGACGACGACAGCATCCAGATCAGGGGAAAGAGGACAACGAGCGCACCCAGGATCAGCACAACGTAGATGGCAATGCGCTGCAAGGCCCGTGCGCTGGTCGGGCGTCGGACGGGCGTGGCGCGCCCGCTGTCGAGCGTATCGTCCGCCGCGATCGCCAGGTTTCGTGGTTGCCCGAGCTCACGAGCCATCGGTCCCCCTCAGATGCCGCCCTTGACGCTGCTGCCCGAGTAGAAGACCCGAGACGACGTGGCGCGAAAGATGATGATGACGAATATGAGGATGACGACGAAGAGCGCCCACGAGAGCGCCGCGGCATACCCCATCTGGTTGTAATTCCAGGCGTTGCGGTAGATGTAGAGCACGAAGAACAGGCTCGCCTGGCTCGGTCCCCCGTTGGTCATCACCAAGGCATTCGTGAAGCTCTGAAACGACCCAATGACGCCGAGCACGAAGCTGAAGAGCAGGACCGGAGAGAGCATCGGGATCGTGATGTGGCGGAACTTCGCCGGCCCGTTGGCTCCGTCGATGCTGGCCGCGTCGTAGAGCTCGGTCGGGATCCCCTGGAGACCCGCCAGATAGATCACAATCCCGGCACCGACCTGCCACAGGCTCATGATGATCAGGGCCGGGAGGACCCAGGCGGTGTGGGTCAGCCACGGAACGGCCGGCAGGCCGACCAGCTTCAGGAAGCCATTGATGATCCCGTACTCGGTGTTGTACATCATCCACCAGAGCACGGCAAGCGAGACGCCGGTGACGACCGCCGGAATGTAGTAGAGGGTCCGGAACAGGGCGAGGCCGCGGATCTTCTGGTTGAGCAGGATCGCGAGGCCAAGACCGGCGGCCATCCCGAGCGGGACGCTGATGACCGTGTATAGCGTGGTGATCCCCAACGATTTCCAGAAGAGGTCGTCCGACAGCATCCGCGTGAAGTTGTCGGTGCCGACGAACGTGGGCGTCGACAACACGGGCCAGTCGAACAGGCTAATGACCGCCGCAAAGCCCATCGGCCCGGCGAAGAAGAGGACGAAGCCGACGAGGAAGGGCGAGACGAAGAGGAGGCCCTGGAGGTCTCTTCGTCGGCTGATCCGCTCCGTGATGAACGACACTCGAGATCCTCTGACTCGCCTGGCTGAGTTGCGCCGCGGCGCTGGGGGGAGACGCCGCGGGGCAATCGAGTTTGTCAGGGCAGTGGCTGCGCCAACGCCTTGTTGAACTCATCCTGCACCTTTGGCAGGAGCTCGGAGACCTTGGCTTCCCCGGTCCACAGCACCAACAGCCTGTCGGCCAGGTCGTTCGCGGTGAACTTCGGTCGGAACCACTGCGGGAATGACTGAACCATCGTGTCCGCCGACAGCGGAACGACGAGGTTGCGCACGTTGTCGGGCGCAGCCGCGAGACCCGTCTCGGCCATGACCTTGGTATTGGGAACCACGTCGTTGGATGCGAGCGCGCGCTGCCCCTCGGGGCTCGTGACCCAGCTGACCACGCGCCACGCCGCGTCCTGCTTGGAGCTGTTCTTGTTGATCATCAGCCCGAGCTCTTCGCCGAGCGTCGCCTCGGTCTTGCCGGTCGGCGGGTAAGACAGATCCCACTTGAACTTCCAGTCGCGGCTCAGGTCGAGGTTCCAGTTGCCGCGCGTGATCATGGCGGCGTTGCCGGTGTCGAAGCCGATCGCGTTCGGGGCGCCCGGCAGCGTCTGATCGATCGGCAGGAAGGCCTTGTCCTTGATCTGGAGATCCTGGAGGAACTGGAAGGCCTCGATCCCTTCCGGCGAAGCGAAGGTGAGCTGCTTTCCGTCGTCGGACAGGACCTTGCCGTTGTTCTGCCAGAGCCATGTCCAGAGCGGCAGCAGCCAGTTTGCGTTGTGATACCCGTACTGCTTCTTGGAGGCATCGGTGAGCTTCTTGCTCATGCTCGCGAAGTCGTCCCAGGTCCAGCCCCGCTGCGGGGTGGTGTACCCGGCCGCCTTCAGCATGTCCGTGTTTTCCCACATCTCCCAGACGAATTCCACCACCGGCAGTCCGTACTGGCCGGGACCCGTCTTCAGCTCCGGATAGCGGACCGTCGTGTAGTCATCGAGGGTCCACTTGGGAAAGTCGCTGAGCTGGATCTTGTCCTTGTCCTTTTCGATGAGCGGCGTCAGGTCGAGCGCCGCGCCGGCCCGCAGGAAGCTGCCGACGTTGTCGGGAGCCGCGAAGATCAGATCAATGTCGTTGGCGCCGGTGAGGCGAGTCAGAACCGTCTCGATGTAGTTCTGGCTGATCTGCTCGTGGACGATCTTGATGTCGGGGTTCGCCTCCTCGAACGGCTTGTACCAGCGATTTGCCCACGAGGAGATGTTCTCGGGCACCCAGTCGACGACCTTGATCGTCGTGACACCGGCGGCACTT
Organism: Chloroflexota bacterium; assembly: GCA_013698095.1. Taxonomy (GTDB): domain Bacteria; phylum Chloroflexota; class Limnocylindria; order Limnocylindrales; family CSP1-4; genus CF-46. The sequence goes on along the minus strand of JACCVQ010000050.1, from coordinate 1,748 downwards.
GGAGCGCTGCCGCTGTCCGACGGCGCGGGACCGCTCGATGAGGTTGCGGCCGCCGACGGGGCGGTACCGGTCGATGGCGCCGCGCTACCGGTCGTCGCTCCACAGGCTGCCGTCAGCAGACCGGGCAACAACACCAGCAGCCGTAACCCTGCGCGAGACGTTTGCCGCATTCCCAGGCCCTCCTCTCGTTCCTGCCTAGACCATCTTGGTGGCGGATGTCGGGGTCGAATCGATCTGGCTTATTTGCCCATGCGCTTGAGCCCTCATTGGTTGGTGGCGGCCCAGAGCAGGACCCGCCTGTCGAAGGCGCCCGTGGCAATGACCGTGCCGTCCGGGCGCCAGGCAACGCTGCTGATCTCTCCCCCGTGACCGGTCGAGATCTGGTCAGTTGGCGTACGCCCCGGACCGACGCGCTGGCAGGTCGCTGGATCCCAGAGGGCGAGGCCCTTGTCGTCGCTGACCGAGGCGAGCGTCTTGCCATCCGGTGAGAAGGCCACGTCGGTGATCCGGGAGATGTGCCCGGTGCAGGTCCGCAATAGCGTCCCGGCGGTCGCGTCCCAGACCCGGACACGGGCATCGCCGGCACCGGTGGCGATCTGGGTGCCATCAGGGGAGAAGGCAACCGCGGTCGCGCCGGCTTTGTGATCGGGAAGCTTCACGCCGGCAGTCCCGGTGGCGACGTCCCAGATCTGGACCACCCCGTCGTTGGCGGCCGTCGCGAGCTTCGCGCCGTCTGCCGAGAAAGCGAGGTTGTTCACGCGCTCGGCAAACCCCTCGAGCGATCGAATCGGGGCAAGGGTGGCGGGGTCAAGGAGCTGGACTGTGTTTGCGCGGCCACCGCTCGCGAGGATCTTGCCGTCCGGCGAGAAGGCGAGCGACAGGACCTGGTCGTCCTGGCTGATAGTCCGAAGCTGCTGACCGTTCGCCGGATCCCACAAGATGACCGCCTTGTCACGGCCGCCGCTGGCGATGATCTTTCCGTCCGGCGAATATGCCAGCGCGGTGACCGGCAGTGTATGGGCCGCCCAGTGGCGGGGCTTGCCGCCAGTTTCGGCGAAGGTCCAGATGAAGATCGCAGGGTCATCGCCGGCGGATGCAATGAGAGTCCCGTCCGGTGACCATGCAACGGCGTTCACGCCGCCACTGTGACCGTCGAAGATGTCGACCCTCCCCACCGTCTCGGCGTCCGCCGGCGTGACGGGCTTAAAGGCGGCCCGTCCGCCGCCGCACCCAGTTAGGAGAACGAGGCTGATCGCGATCGGCAAGCCTCGCCAGGCCACGTCGTGGACATGGCCGAACGGCCCGCGGCCACGCAATCTCATGGCCGCCAACCGGCCCCGATCAGCGCGATTTCGGGATCCAGCCCGGGAACGGGCGTCGGCAGGGAGAGGAGGAGACTCGCCCTGCCGATTGAGCCCGTCGCGGGTCGATGATCAGAGACTGCCACTAGAAACCCCTTACGTGCAACCCATTACAGCAGACATGTCAATACCTACCTCCTTGTAACCGGTTTCCGACAGATGGGTGCTTACCTGAGCATGAACTTGGAACCGGTTACAGGACGAAGTCTTGACAGGCACGATGTAATCGGTTCCAGCACGTCATCGAGGGAGGCAATAGTCTGATGCCCACCATGGCGGATGTCGCGGAACGCGCCGGCGTCTCGATCGCGACCGTGTCCCGGGCCCTGTCGGGCGACGGCAGGCGCGTGAGCTCGGGAGTCCTGGAACGGGTCCTCCAGGCCGCCG
>JACCVQ010000049.1 GCA_013698095.1 Chloroflexota bacterium | reverse complement strand
GGACGGCCTCCTCGCCCGGCCGAATGTGGAGCCGGTCGTCATTGCCGCCGGTCCGGTCCCAGCTCGAGGCGCGCCGTGATGTCGCCTCGCGGACCAGCGGCAGGCCGGCGAGGGGGCCCGGGGCGAGGAATTCCAAGTGCTCCAACGTGATTAGCCGCCTTCCTCGTCACATACGGTTGCCCGGCCGTCGGGCCTGCCGTCGATCACTGCTCGACCAGAATGATGTCGCGGCCGGGCACATCGACCGGCCGGCCATCGACCCGAACGACCTGCCGCTCCGGGGCGATGTTGGCGACGAGCCACGCGGTCCGCCCGTCGACGCGCCACGCGGTCGCGAGGGCGCTCGGGACGGTCATCTCGCCGCGCGTGTCGTAGTGAGCGTCCTCGTTGCCCATGTTCCAGGCATGCCAATCGAGGGACATCGGGTCCGCTTCGACGAGCGGTGGAGCGAGCATCTCGCCACCGGCCAGGAAGCGGTTGGCCGGCCCGATCCGGGTCCGGGCAACGCGACCGAGGAAGGCGGCCTTGGTCGGATCGATCGCATCGCGCCGCTCGGCAAACGCGTAATAGTGCTCGGACGCCAGGTCCGAGGCACCGGCGTGGTCCTCGAGCGGGCTGAACTCGTAGTTGAGCTGGAACAGCCCGCCGTTCAGGAGCACCGTGGCGGCCGTCCAGTAGAAGAGATCGCCGGCCGCGACGGACAGCTTCGACCAGCCATCCATGCGGAGCGGCGCGCGGCTGCCGAAAACATACGTGAGGAGAGGGATCCTCTCGGCGCGACCGTCGAGGATCCAGTCACGGAACGGCGCGGCCTCGAAGGGGGCGTAGGGCCCGGCCTCGGCCCTGGCCTGGTAGTAGTCGAAGTCCCGCATGAACACTTCGCTCATCACTTCGGTGCCGGCCGGAACGGGGTCACCCGCCGCCGAGGCCGTCGCCGCCCGTGTGTCTCGATACATCGTCCGGAACGCATCGACGATCGCCGTGCCGGCGCCAGGCGCGTGATCGTGGGTCGGCGCCAGGCACTCCATGAGCAGGTTGTTGACCGAGATGTCGTAGTACAGGGCGTCCGGCCCGTGATCGGCGACGAGGCGGGCGTCGCGCTCCACGTGGAAGTCGTGCCAGAACCCGGTGCCAGCGCACATCAGCGGAAAGTCGAGCAGGCCCGCGTCGGTCGGAGAGACATCGACGGGATCGAGGACGATCCGGGCATCACGGACCGGCTCGGGTCGAACCGGATCGTCGGCACACAGGAGGTCGAACTCGAATGGCGCCCAGCGATCGCCGTTGCGGCGGATCGTCGCCAGGTTCGCCTTGCTGAACACCGCCGGGAACCAGTCGTCGTGGCTGCTCGGGAGATGGTTGTGGTAGTCCTGCCCGGTCCGCGCCCAGTTTGGGCCGAGGACGTGGAAGACCGGAGTGCCCGCGATCCGGTGGATCTCGTCGAGCCACACCGACCGGTCGTGGCGGGCATTGATCCCGAACGTCGCGATCCCGACGTCGTGGCGCAGCCACGAGGTCCGTGGGACGCGTTCGGCAAACGGCTGGTCGCGGGCCCAAGCCCGGTAGCGGTCGCCGGCGTCGGACCACCGGCCGCCCGCCAGCGCGGCGATGACGGTCGGGTACGCCGGCGCAAACGAGGCTCCGGACTCGTGGATCGCGGCCTTGTGGACGATGCTCGCGGCGATCCCGTCGCCGGAGGCGAATACGTTGAACCACTTCATCGCGGCGGCCGCGTCCTCGGTCCCGAGGAAGAACCCGCCCCGGCCACGCCCGACGTAGGCCAGGAACTGCATGGTCGAGCCGGCGAAGCCGGTCGGATAAGGCGACGAGCCGAGTCGGCGGTGGTTCTCGGGATCGGGCTCGAGTAGGTCAACAGGGTCGTGGAGGAGCATGCCGGTCGCGTGCGGGTGGACCAGCTCGTCCTCGCCCCGTCCGGCCAGCCGGCCGATGCCGTCGAGGATGGGGTACTCGAGGCGATCGATCGTCGCCCCGCCCGCGTTCTCAGCCGCGACCGAGATCGCGATGTCCGCCCCGCGCGGGCGGACGTCGGCGACGATCGTTACGGAGCGATCGGTCGTCCAGGTGATCCGCGCGCCGCCTTCGTGGGCTTCGACGCGGCAGGTCCGGACGGTCGTGACCGTCTCGTGCCGGGCGAGCCCGAGCCGGAAGGCGGGCTCCAGCCGGCCGCCGCTGATCAACTCGAGCCCGGCGGGCTCATTGCGGATCCGTAGGATCGCACCGGTCTCCTCGTCGATCTCGACGGTCAGGGACGGCGTGGCGACGCGGATCATCACGCCGCGGGACCTCTCCTGTCGTCGCAGCCAACAGGTTGCGAACGCCGTCGCGCTGCGGATGCCGTCACTTCAGGCCCGAGATCCGGACGCCGTTGACGATGTACCGCTGGAAGATCAAGACGATCACGATCAGCGGCAGCGCCGACAGGAAGCTGCCCGCCATCAGCAGTCCCCATTCGTTCCCGCGCTCCTGGCGGAAGTTGCCGATGTACTGCTGGATCTGGAACAGGTCCGGGTTCTGGATCGTGAGGATCGGCCAGACGTAGGCGTTCCAGTAGGCGAGGAACGATGCGACGCCGACCACGACGAACGGCGCCCGCGACAGCGGCAGGAAGATCCGAGTGAAGACCGTCCAGCGGCTGGCGCCGTCGATCATCGCCGCCTCCTCGAGGACGAGCGGGATGCCCAGATAGAACTGGCGGATGAAGAACATCTGGAACGCGGAGGCGACGCCCGGGATGATCAGGACCGCCAGCGAGTCGAGCATGCCGAGGTTCGAGACGACGACGAACGAGGTCATCAGGATCGCGAACGCGGGTATGAAGAGCGGCAGGATGCAGAACGCCCAGAGGGCCCGCTTGAACCGGAAGTCGAGCCGGGCGAACGCATAGGCCGCGAACGAGTTCACGCCCAGACTGAGGATCGTGAAGATGACCGCGCCCACGAACGTGATCGTCATCGCCTGGACGAAGACGGGGTCGCCAAGGATCTGGAGGTAGTTGTCCGGGTTCCAGATCTCCGGGAAGAACTGGAACGGCGTCGCCAGGACCTCGGTCTTGCCCTTGAAGCCGGCGATCGCCATCCACGCGACGGGCAGGAGCGCGGAGACTGCGACGATCAACACGAAGACGAAGGTGGCGAGCCGGGCGAGCGGGCGTCGTCTCACGGCCTGATCGTCATCCGTCGACGGCCTTGTCGGAACGCACAAGGCGGAAGATCAGCATGCTGATCAGCCCCAGAACGAAGAACAGGATGAGCGCGACCGTCAGCGAGAAGCTCGTCGCGTAGGGGGTCGGGTCCTTGAACTGGGTGAAAATGAAAAGGTTGGGGGTCATTGTCGCGTCGACGGGGCCGCCGCCGGTCATGACCAGCGGCAGGTCGACTTGCTGGACGGCCAGGATGAACCCGGTCACGAAGAGAAACAGGAGCACGTTCTTCAGGAGCGGGATCGTCACGTAGCGGATCTGCGCGAGGAAGCCGGCGCCCTCGAGCTCGGCAGCCTCGTAGTAGGTCTCCGGGATGTCGAGCATGCCCGCCAGCATGATCAGCGTCGAGACGCCGATCCCCAGCCAGATTGCGGGGACCGCGATGGCCGGCAGCGCAATGGCGGGATTGGACAGGTAGGTGAACGGTCCGATCCCTACCGCCCCGAGGAACCCATTCACCAGGCCGCCATCCGAGCGGTACATGAACGTGAACACCACGGACGCGACGACGCCGGACACCACCGTCGGCAGGTAGATCGTCGTCTTGAGGAAGCCGGCCAGCCGGCGCCCGAGGGTCTTGATCAGCGAAGCGATCAGGAAGGCGAGAGCGAGTATGACTGGCACGACCATGACGGCCAGCCGGAGGCCGACCGAGATGGCATTCCAGAACCGCGGGCTGTCGAGGACATACCAGTAGAATTGCGGCCCGACGAACACCGGATCCTTGTAGAAGCTGATCTCGAACGTGCTCAGGTAGAGCGCGTATCCGAGCGGGTAGATCACGAAGACGGACAGCAGGATCACCATCGGCGCGATCATCAGGTAGGCCGTCCGGTTGTCGCGGAGGTGCGAGCCGAGGCGGCGTCGACGGACCGCGGTGACGGGCATGACTCCGGCTGAGGCGGCGCCACCGTGGGTACCAGACACGTCGGATCCTCTCAGGGAAACGCTCGGTGCCCGAGGCTGGGGGAGCCTCGGGCACCGGTGGAGGAGGAGAACGGCGGGGTTAGGGTGCGGTGCCTGCGAGCTTCTGCTTCGCGATCACGTCGGCGATCGCCTTGTCGGCCTCGCCCAGGGCCGCGTCGATGTCGCTGCCCTTCATCGCCTTCTCGATCGCGGTCGAGAACGCGAGGCTGACATCGAACGGATACGCCGGCTCCGCCTTGGCAAAGGGCAGAACGTCCTTGGACACGATCGCCAGGTACGGGTTGCTTGACGCATCGGGGTCGGCCGCGAGCGCTGCCGCGACCGAGGCGCGCGGCGAGTATTTCGAGTAACCGGCCGTCTTGAAGAAGTCCGTCATGATCGCGGGGTCGCCGGCGAGGAGCCAGGAGACGAAGTCGGCAGCCTGCTGCTGGACCTTTGACTTCGCGTCGACCGTCAGCGTCCAACCACCGAGCGTGGCTGTCGGCTTCGTCGCGTCGCCGTCAACGCTCGGGAAGGCGGCGACCGCCGTGTTGGCCAGGGTCTGCTTGAAGTCGGCGCTCAGTTGGCCGATCTCCCACGAGCCTCCGGCCGTCATCGCCACCTTGCCTTGGCCGTAGAACGAGACGTCGGCGTACGGAAAGGTCGCCTCGGGCGGCATCAGCTTCTGCGTGTAGAGGGTCTGATAGAGCTGAAGGAGCTTCTTGTAGGCAGGATCGGTGGCCTTGGGTGCGGACCAGTCGTCGGCGATCGGGAGGTGGCCGGCCGCGTTGTACTGGAGGCCCCAGCTCGACCAGCCGAGGTCGGGCGCGGTCTGGGCGATGTTCATCCCATAGACGCCCCCCTTCGTGAGGGCCCGGGCGTCGCTGATCAGCTCGTCCCACGTCGTCGGCGGTTTGGCGGGATCCAGGCCTGCGGCCGTGAAGAGGTCCTTGCGATAGTAGAGAACGGTCGATGGCTCGACGAGCATCGGGTAGGCGTAGTAACCGCCGTCCTTCGCGCTGACGAAACCCTTGACGTTGTCGGCGATGTCGGCGAAGGCCTCGGGCTTGATCAGCCCGTCGAGTTTGGCGAACTGGCCATTGACGATGCCCGGCTTGATCCCGCCGTAGTTCGTGGTCAGGATGTCCGGCGCCTTGCCGGCGGCCTGTGCGGCCTTGATCTTGGCGTCCCACGCATCAGCGGGAACGACCGTGTACTTCACCTCGATCGCCGGGTGAGCGGCGTTGAATGCGGCCACCTCCTTCTTGAACCAGGCTTGCTGGTAGTCCTCGAACTGGTGCTGCCAGAACGTGACCTCGACCTTCGGGCCAGTGGCGGCACCGCTGCTCCCCGGAGCGGTGCTCGTCGCGGGGGTATCGGAGCTGGCGGACGGCTTCGTCGACGCGCCGCAGGCGGACGCAAGGACCGCGACGACCATCGCTCCCGCGACGATCGACCGCGGGCCGGATCGAAGTTTCATGATCCTCCTCACTGATGCGGACCCGTGTGCGGGCCGCGAGACGAGCGCTCAGCTGGCCCGGTCGAGCCGGGCCCGGTACCAGAAGACGTTGTATGGACCCCAGATCGAGAGACCGAAGTAGACCGTCCGACCGCCGTCGGAGACCTGGTTGGGGGACAGGAACGGGGCGTACAGCCCCGGCAGCTCCTGCTGCGTGAAGAGCGAGATCGACGTGCCCCATGGACCCCACGGCGTGATCCCCTCGTACATGACGGCGTCCGCGTTGTCCGCCATCGTGGTCATGAGCCAGCGACCCAGGTACGCGTTCCAGACGACCGAGAGTTCGCCCGTCTCGCGGTCGATGATCGTCCGGGCATCCTTGGCATCGGACGACCACTGCGGCGACCCGTCGGACGCGGTGCCCTGGAAATACCGATACGCACTCAGTCGCTCGACCTCCTTCTCGGCGACCTTCATCAGCTGGACCCCGCCGAGGCGTCCCGAGGGGATGCCCCAGAAGTACAGCTCGCCGTCGACCTTCGAGACGCTCACCTGCTGGAAGCTGCCCATCCCAGGCCACGTGACGTCGGGCAGCTTGTCCCACGTCTGGCCCGCATCGGTGGATCGCGCGAGACCGGCGAAATTGGTCTCCCACTCGCCGGGATCTCCCCAATGCTTGACCGACATGAAGTGGAGGTACATCGCCCCGTTGGCCTCGAAGCCGTAGGTCGGAATGACGGTCATCTCGTCATCGTCCCGCTTCTTGGACGACAGGAGCTCCTGGGCCCAACCGACCTCGTCGGTTACCCAGCCGTCGAACTTGATGCAGTCGGAGGGCTCGGTGTCGGTGGTCCAGGCCATCGTGTTCGAGCGCCAGATCCCGCCCACCCCGCCGACGGCGTCGGCGGCCCGCTCGCCGAACGTGTCGCCGAACGCGAAGTACGTCCTTCCGCCAGCCTCGAACATCGAGCCCAGGTCGGCTCCCGCGACCTTCACCGTCGCGGTGTCGTTGTAGGCTCCGGGGCCGGTCAGCTGACAGACGCGCTCGATCGCGGACAACCCGGCGAGGACGAATGGAGCATCCTGAGCGTTCGTGAGCGGTCCTCCTTGCGTAGGGCTGCAGGCGACGACGGCGCCGATCAGCCCCACGGCCAGCAACGGCCCGGCGATTCGGTGGTGCGACGTGATGTTCGCCTCCTGCGTCGGCCGGTCTGGTGGAGGGATGGTCGCGCTAGGGGGATTGGACTGCTGGCGTTTCGGAGTGAAACCCATTACAACGCCGGTGTCAAGAGGGCGTCAAATGAAACCGGTGCCAAGCTCTTGATATTCGTGTTGAGCGTGGTTGTGAAACCCGTTACACTGCCCCCAACCTTAAGCATGGAAGATGTAATGCATTGCAGGATCGCCGAATGATGGGGAAGCCCTGATGCCCACCATGGCGGATGTCGCGGAACGCGCCGGCGTCTCGATCGCGACCGTGTCCCGGGCCCTGTCGGGCGACGGCAGGCGCGTGAGCTCGGGAGTCCTGGAACGGGTCCTCCAGGCCGCCG
>JACCVQ010000046.1 GCA_013698095.1 Chloroflexota bacterium | reverse complement strand
GCCCTGCGCTGGCACTCACCCGGCCGCGCCCTCGACGGTCGTCCGCCCGAAGGACGCCGTTCCGTTGACCGTGCCCGCGTCGTCGAGATCGTCGCCGCCGGCGCGGAGCGCTTCGCGGACCTCCGTGACGAGCTCGAAGTAGCGCCGGCTCTCGCGCGTGTCCTCCGTCCGCGGCTGGCTCAGGTCGACGTCGACGATCCGGGTGATCCGGCCGGGGCGAGCGCTCATCACGACAACCCGCGACGAGAGGAACACGGCCTCCGGGATCGAGTGGGTGACGAACAGGATCGTCGTCCCGGTCTGCTGCCAGATCCGGAGCACCTCTGAGTTCATCCGCTCGCGGGTCATCTCGTCGAGCGCCCCGAACGGCTCGTCCATCAGCAGGATCGCCGGCGCGAACGCGAGCGCCCGGGCGATCGCCACCCGCTGCTGCATCCCGCCGGACAGCTGGTACGGGTGGTGCTGGAGGAAGTCGCTGAGCTCGACGAGCTCGAGCATCTCGCGCGCCCGGGCCGTCCGGCGCGGGCCGTCCCAACCGAGGATCTCGAGAGGCAGCTTGACGTTGTCCTCGACGGTCCGCCAGTCGAACAGGACCGGTGCCTGGAACACCATCCCGTAATCGCGGTCACGGCGGGCCTGCTGGGCCGTCTTGCCGTTGACGTTGACCGTTCCGGCCGACGGCGAGGTCAGGTCGCCGACGATTCGCAGGAGCGTCGACTTGCCGCAGCCCGACGGGCCGATCAGCGAGATGAACTCGCCTTGGGCGACGTCGAGGTCGATCGCCTCGAGGGCCTTCGTGACGACCCGCCCACCCCGGCTGAAGGTCTTGTCCACGCCCTGGATGCGGACCACCGGACCTGCGGCCGATCCTTGCCCGGTGGCGGGCCCGGCGGCGGACGTTGCGGGCGGGGTCGCGGCGGCATCGGTCATTGGGATGGGATCTCCTGACATGGCCTCAACCCTCCGTGGCCCCTGGCCGGCCGCGGAGAACGGCGACCTCGGCGGCCCGGACGATGAGGTAGAACGTGACGCCGAGCAGGCCCGAGGCGATGATTGAGGCCCACAGTTTCTCGGGCTCGGTGATGTAGTACTGGTTGTAGTTGATGATCACCCGCCCGAGGCCGTTGGCGATCCCGCCCGGGCCCTCGCCGATGATCGCCCCGACGATGCTCGCGGTGGCCGCGATCTTCAGGGCGGTGAAGAGATACGGCAGCGACGCCGGCAGGCGGAGCTTGCGGTAGACCTGCCACGACGACGCCGCGAACGAGCGGGTCAGCTCGAGGGCCCGGGGGTCGAGCGAGCGGAGGCCCCGGATCATCGCGATCGTGACCGGGAAGAAGGTCAGGTAGGTCGCGATCACGACGACCGACGCGACGTTGCCCCCGAAGGCGTAGGTGATCATCGGGGCGAGGGCGATGATCGGGACCGTCTGGCTCGCCACGACATACGGAACGAAGGCTCGTTCGAGGAGCCGGGAGTGGACGAAGACCGTCGCGAGAACCAGCCCGACCAGCGCTCCGAGCGCGAACCCGAGCGCCGCCTCGCGCCACGTGAAGAGCGCGGCGTCGAACAGGAACTGGGCGACATTGCGATTCGCCCCCCGCTGCCACGGCTCCAGGAACGTCAGGCCGATGTTCCAGATGTGGGGCAGGTTGAGGTCGTTGACGAACGCCCAGCGGAACGGCGGGTTCCAGAGGACTGGTGAGCCGGGCTGGGCGAGGGGCGCCCGCCACGGCGTCCCGCCCAGGAACTTCAGCCCCTCCCAGACGACGACGACCGCGACGACGACCGCGATCGCGATGACGGCGCGGCGGCGCCGTCCAGCCGGAGCGCGTTCGGGCGCCGCCGCGGCCAGCCCGCCCTGGGTGACCGTCGCGATCGTCATCGGCTAGCCGGTCAGCGCCTGGTCGGCGATCGCGAGCGCCTCGTCGATGACGGCGAAACCCTCGGCCAGCTGCTCCTCGGTGATGCACAGCGGCGGGTTCGTGTGGATCGAGTTGTTGGCGATCATGGTGTACAGGCCGTGCTCACGGAGGAATGTTCCGATCGCCTTCATCTCGTCGCTGGTGCCGTTGAACGGAGTCAGCGGGGTCCACGGATCGCGGCTCCGGACGAGATCGAGGATGCCGAACAGGCCGAGGTTGCGGTGGGCGCCGACCGACGGATGACGGGCCGCCAGGTCCTCGTGATGGCGGCGCATCACGCCATCGAGCCGGGCGGCGTTCTCGATCAGGCCGTCCTCCTCGTAGACGCCGATGGTGGCGAGAGCAGCCGCGCACGAGATCGCGTGGCTCGAGTAGGTCAGCCCGCCGTAGTAGAAGTTCGTCTCGAAGTGGTCGGCGATCTTGCGATTCATCGCCACCGCGCCGAGCGGCAGGTAGGACGATGTCAGGCCCTTGGCCATCGTCATCAGGTCCGGGACCGTGTCCCAGTGGTCGATCGCGAACCATTTCCCGGTCCGCCCGAAGCCGGCCATCACCTCGTCGGCGACCATCAGGATCCCGTGCCGGTCGCACAGCTCGCGGACGCCCTGGATGTAGCCATCGGGCGGGATGAGGATTCCGTTGGTGCCGACGATCGTCTCGAGGAAGATCGCCGCGATCGTGTGGGCGCCCTCGTACCGGATCACGTCCTCGAGCCCCTGGAGCGCCTCGGCGGCGGGTCGCGATTCCTGCTCGCCCCAGCGGTGCGTGTCGGGGTAGCGGACGACGCCCACGAGAGCCGGCTCGTTGGCCCAGCGACGGGGATCGCCGGTCAGGGTCATCGCCCCGAGGGTCGCCCCGTGGTAGGCCCGGTAGCGGGCGAGGATCTTGTGGCGACCGGTGAACGCCCGGGCCAGCTTGATCGCGTTCTCGATCGCTTCGGCCCCGCCGAGGGTCAAGAACACCTTGTCGAGATCGCCCGGCAGGATCTCGGCCAGCTTTGCCCCGAGGCGTGCCCGGGGCTCCGTGGCGAAGGCCGGCTGGACGTACTGGAGCTTCGTCGCCTGGGCGGTGATCGCGTCGATCACCCGACGATCGCCGTGGCCGATGTTGACCGACATCAGCTGGCTGTTGAAGTCGAGGATCCGCCGGCCCTCAGGCGTGTAGAGGTAGACGCCTTCCGCCCGGTCGATCGCGATCGGGTCGATGGCGCCCTGGGCCGACCACGAGAAGAACGTGTGCTGCCGGGAGAGCCGGACGATTTCCTGGCTGCTCATCGTCCGGGTCGCGATCTCGCTCGACATCCGTCGCCTCCGTCCTCGTTCCGTCCGGCTCCGGCCGACGTGCTTCGACGCCTCCGATTACAGCACACACGGCGATCCGAAGGGCGATCGTGCGGTGATCGACGTAGCCGGCCGGAACGATCGGCGAACGAAGGTTCTTGTTACGGAACTGCAACATCGGCGCGCGTCCGGTATGGTTGCACGACCGACGACCCCCAGGTCTTTCAAAGGGACTAACAACCGAAGAGCCACCCGCACGGCAGCGGACGCCGCCCCCAGATTGGCGTCCGACGTGTCGGTCGTGGATTGCCCGGTCCCTTGATCGGTGGTCTCCGTCCTCCCCTGTCCCTCCTTCCGTGCGCCGGTGGCTTGTCACTTCGCCGTCGCACCCCAGTGCGACGTGCTGGTAGGAAGGAACTGCATTGCATTCGCCGTCCCTGGGCGCACGAGCGTTCATCCCGGCTCTCCTCGCCGGAGTCGTCCTCATCGGGCTCGCCCCCGCAACCCCGGTGGCCGCCGCGACGCCGACGACGGAGGCCCAGCAGATCATCCAGATCGCACGGGCCCAGGTCGGCGACCCGTGGCGCTACGGCGCGACCGGCCCGTACGCCTTCGACTGCTCCGGCCTCGTCATCTACTCGTTCAAGGCGGCCGGCGACGGCGCCGCCATCGGAAACGGCAACTACCGCTCGGCGCGTGCCCTGTACGACTGGTTCCGCGGCCGCGGTCTCGCGAGCCGGACCGACCCCAAGCCCGGTGACCTCGTCGTGTGGGGCAGCGGCTCCCACATCGGGATCTACATCGGCAGCGGCATGGCGATCAGCACACTGACCAGCGGCGTCAAGGTCCACGGTGTCTTCGCGGTCACGGCCTCGTTCACCGCGTACCTCCACACCGGCATGTCGACCAAGTTGATCAGCGGCGCGACCGTCACAACAGCGGCGGCACCGATCATCATCGCGACCCGCATCGTGATCGATGACACCAACCTCCGGACCGGCCACAGCGTCGACGCGGCGCGACTCGCGCTGCTGCCGGTCGGTCGGACCGTCGGCGTGATCCGGACGTGGAAGGACGCCTACGGGCGGACCTGGCTTTACGTCTCGACCGGCGGCATGCTCGGGTGGGTGGCGGGCTGGAAGACGCGCGCCGCGTAGCCTTCGAGCACACCGTCCATCGACGACCCGGGTCACTGACCCGGGTCGTTCTGTGTCGTGGACATGTGCCGTGCTAACCTGTATGTTGTTTCTGACAGGTTACGCTCTTGAGGCAACGCGATGGACCGTCCAGCATTCCAGGCCTGGCTCGACCGCTACGTCGACGCGTGGCGGTCCGGCGATCGGGCCGCGATCGAGGGCCTGTTCAGTGACGACGTCCGCTACTTCTACGGGCCGTATGACGAGGGCCTGAGCGGCGCCGCCGCGGTCGCGGATGATTGGCTGCGCGAGCTGGACGCGCCCGGCTCATGGGAGGCCGAGTACCACCCGCTGGCGATCGACGGCGACGTCGCGGTGGCGCGCGGCCAGTCGCGCTACACGAACGGCCGGACGTTCAGCAACATCTTTGTGTGCATGTTCGGCGCCGACGGCCGTTGCCGGGAGTTCCGCGAGTGGTACATGGAGCGACCGAAGGCCAAGACGTAGCGACGCGTCCGGATCCGGAGCGCGCCGGGCCGTCACGGGGCGGGCTTGAGCGGAGGTTCCTGGTGCTCGGCATGGTCCGGAGCCGCCCGCTCGGCGGCCCGCGCCGGGATCACGACGCGGAGGGCAGCGGGTCGGGTGGTGAACTCGATCGGGGTCGTGCCGAGGTCGTGCGCGTCGGCCCGAGCCGGCAGCGGGTGGCGGCTCCGAATCCGGACGAACTTCGAACGATACGTGTCGACCTCCGGCGCATAGCGATAGCGGCCGAACGCGACCGACACGAGGTGGCGCAGGAGACGTGGCTTCGAGAAGCGGTGAAACACCCGGACGTCGAACCGGCCGTCGTCCAACCGGGCGCCCGGGGCGACCGTCATCCCCGCCCCGGCGTACGGGCCATTGGAGACCGTGACCATCAGGGCCCGCGTCCGGATCTGGCGATCCTCGAGATCGATCGCCATCCGGGCCGGTCGGTAGCGGAAGGCGACCCACAGGGTCTTCGCGATCGACGACCAGTCGCCATCGTCGAAGCGCTGCGCCTCGCGGAACATCGCGGCATTCAGCCCGACCGAGCCCGCCTCGTAGAACGGCTCGCCGTCGACATCGCCGACATCCATCGTCACGACCTCGCCGCTGACGATCGCGTCCGCCGCGGCGGCAGGGTCGCGCGGGATGCCGAGGCTGCGGGCGATGTTCATGACGCTGCCGAGTGGCAGGATCGCGAGGGCGGTCGGGCTACCGAGGAGCTCGCCGGCGATCAGTCCGACCGTACCGTCGCCACCGACCGCGACCACCAGGTCGTAGCCGCGACTGACCGCATCCCCGGCCTGTGCCCGGGCATCGTCGGGCGATGCGGTCAGCACGAGCTCATCGCCCAGACGGCCGCGTTTCATCAACTCGCGGATCCCGGCCTCGTCGACCGAGTTCGTCGGGATCCCGCCCTTTGAGCCGGCAGTGGCGTTCCAGATCACCCGGATCCGGGGCCGATCCGCGGGAGGCGGCGGCTCCGGCGCTTCGGTTGCCTCGGCCGTCGGCGCGCGGGCGTTCACGAGCGCGCCAACGGAGTCGGTGCCGCGGTCAACGCGGCATCGAGCAACCGACCGGCACGGCCGGCCTCGCCGGCCTTGACCCGGCGATAGCCCGCGACGACGACCACGAGGTAGGTCGTCCCGAGGAGATAGGACGCCGTCACGTCAGTCGGCCAGTGATGACCCTCGTAGATCCGGCTGGGCCCGACGAGCAGGACGAGGCCGACCAGCGCACCGCTGGTGACGCGCCGGATCAGCGGATCGCGGATGAGCGTGTCGGCGAGGTACGCCGAGAACCCGTATGTCCCGACAAAGGTGATCACATGGCCGCTCGGAAAGCTCGAGCCGCCGAGTGGTGCGACCACGACCCGAAGATCCGTTCCGGCCAGCGGGCGCGGCCGATCCATCATCTCCTTGAGGATCGTCGACAGGGCGCCCGTGCCCCACGCCGCGGCCAGGAACGCGGCCTCTGTCCGGAACCGCAGGATCCACAGTCCGCCGATCGCGGCCGGCGGGATCACCCGACTCTGGGGCGGAAACCCGGGCCATGAGGCAACGGCCATCAGGCGATCGAGCCACGGCCGGCGACGGCGCTGGAGGCGGAGCATCAGGGCGAGGTCGATGGCCTCGCTCCGGCGCGCTCGGACGACAGCGAAGATCAGCCCGAAGCCGGCCAGGCCGGCCACCGCGACGGCGGTCGCGAAACCGCCCCGGGCGAGGGCCGTTCGACGCGTGACGGCACCTGCATGGGCGGCCCGGGTCAATCCGGCGAGCGCGTCGCCCGGAGTGGAAGGAGCGGAAGCACGTCTGGGGGTCACGGTCGCGGATTCTCAGGGGCACGTGCCGTGGGCGGCAGCTGTCCGGCTGCGCTGGTGGTGGCAGGTCCGTTGCAATCCAGCTGCGTATCGCAGATCCCGGCGGGCGGAGTGCCGATGGCCGGCCCGGGACGTGGACGCCGTTGTACGCTCCCCTTCTTCTGCCAACGCCATGATCGAGTGAGGGCCCACCATGCCGCGCATCGTCAAAGGAGCGCTCCTCCAGGCCACCTGGACGGGCGACAAGGAATCGATGATCCAGAAGCACGAGGCCGCGGCCCACGAAGCCAGCAAGCAGGGCGCCCAGGTGATGCTCTTCCAGGAGCTGTTCTACGGCCCCTATTTCTGCCAGGTCCAGGATCCCCAGTACTACAGCTACACCGAGCTGATCCCGGACGGGCCGACGACGATCCGGATGCAGGCCCTCGCCAAGGAGACGGGCATGGTCCTCGTCGTGCCGATGTACGAGGAGGACTCGAAGGCCTCGGGGATCTACTACAACACGGCCGCCGTGATCGACGCCGACGGGTCGTATCTCGGCAAGTACCGCAAGACCCACATCCCGCACGTCAAGGGCTTCTGGGAGAAGTTCTACTTCCGTCCGGGCAACACCGGCTATCCGGTGTTCGAGACGGCGGTCGGCAAGGTCGGCGTCTACATCTGCTACGACCGCCACTTCCCCGAGGGGGCTCGAGCGCTCGGCCTGAACGGCGCTGAGATGGTCTTCATCCCAAGCGCCACGTCGCGTGGCCTGAGCGAGTACCTGTGGCGGATCGAACAGGTCAGCCACGCCGTGGCCAACGGCTACTACGTCGGGACGATCAACCGGGTGGGGATCGAGAAGGACTACGGCGACGACGACTTCTACGGCCAGAGCTACTTCGTGAACCCGCGCGGCCAGTTCATCGGCGACCTCGGGTCGGCCCATGACGAGGAGCTGATCGTCCGCGACATGGACCTCGATCTGATCACCGAGGTCCGTCAGACCTGGCAGTTCTATCGCGACCGCCGGCCCGACGCATACGGCGACCTCACCCGGCCCTAGGGACACCTGACGACCCACGGAGGGGTGAGCATGGATCTGGATCTGCTTGGCCGACGTGCCCTTGTCTGCGGAGCAAGCCGAGGCCTCGGCGCGTCGATCGCGGAGACCTTGGTCGCGGAAGGCGCCAGCGTCGCGCTGGCGGCGAGAGAGTCGGTCGCGTTGCGAGACCTCGCGACGAGGCTCGGTTGCCTGGCGCTTTCGGCCGACCTCTCGACCGATATCGGCCCGGAGACCGCGGTGAACGGGGCGGTCGATGCGCTCGGCGGGCTCGATCTCCTCGTCGTCAATTCGGGTGGTCCACCGGCAGGGACGTTCGATGATCTCGACGAGGCGGCATGGGTGAACGCGATCGCCGGGACGCTTCAATCGACGCTTCGCCTCTTCCGCGTCGCGATCCCCATCCTCCGGCAATCCGATGTTCCGGCGGTCGTGGTCGTCCTGTCCAGCTCCGTCCGAGAGCCGATCCCGGGGCTGGTCACCTCGAACGTCCTGCGACCCGGCCTGGTTGGACTCATCAAGTCGCTGTTGCCCGAGGTGGCGCCGATCCGGATCAACGGGATCGCGCCGGGCCGGATCGCGACGGACCGGATCGCCGCCCTGGATTCGAAGCGTGCCGCCGACGCGGGCATCGGTGTCGATGATGTCCGGCGTCAGATGGAAGCACGGATCCCGCTCAATCGCTACGGTCGACCCAGCGAGGTTGGTCCTGTCGTGGCATTCCTCCTGTCGCCGCTGGCGTCGTACGTGAATGGTGCCATCGTCCCCGTCGACGGCGGGATGATCCGCAGCCTGCCGTAGTCGGCGCCAGCGCGGCGGGCTCGATTGCTCGTACGGCGGCGCTGTACTCTCGGCCCGCAGGGAGAGCCATGCAATTCGGGTTCACGCTGAAGCCAGAACACACAGTCGAGCGGACCGTGGCGCTGACGCGCCAGGCCGAGACGGCCGGGTTCACGTCCGGTTGGCTGTTCGATTCGCACGTCCTGTGGCGAGACCCGTATCCGCTGCTGACGCTGATGGCCCAGGCGACCGAGGGGATGCGGCTCGGCACCTGTGTCACGAACCCGGCGACGCGCGAGCCGTCCGTCACGGCCTCGCTGCTGGCCACCCTCGACGAGCTGAGCGATGGCCGGATGGATCTCGGAATTGGGCGGGGCGATTCCGCCCGCCGCGTCCTCGGCAAGCCACCCACGACGACGGCCACGCTCGAGGAGGCCATCCAGGTGATCCGCACGCTCGTCGCGGGCGACACGATCGCCTACGAGGGAACGAACCTCCACTTCGCGTGGACGCGCGGCTGGCAGCTGCCGGTCTGGGTCGCGGGCTACGGCCCGATGACCCTGGCGATGACGGGCCGGGTCGCCGATGGAGTCATCCTCCAGCTGGCCGATCCGGACCTGATCGGCTGGTTCGTCGGCCAGGTTCGTGCGGCCGAGGCGGCCGCCGGCCGAGCCGCTGGTTCCGTCAGGATCCAGGCGGCGGCGCCCGCCCACGTCGGCGATCTCGGTGACTGTCGGGAGCGGACGCGCTGGTTCCCGGCCCTCGTCAGCAACCACGTCGTCGACCTCGTCAACAAGTACCCCCGCGAGCAGCTCCCGGAGTCGCTGACCGGGTACGTCCGCGACCGCGAGGGCTACGACTACCTGCATCACGCCGAGGTCGGCTCGTCGAACGCGGGCTTCGTCGGCGACGAGGTGACGGACCGGTTCTGCGTTCTCGGCTCGGTCGACGACCACGTGGCGAAGCTGCGCCGTCTGGCCGAGGTCGGCGTCGACCAGTTCAACCTCTATCTGATGAACGGCGACGAAGAGGATGTCCTCGAGGTGTACGGGCGCGAGATCATCCCGGCCATGCGCCGCTGAGTTTGGCCGGCCTAACCAGATTCGATGAGACGCATGACCCGAAGGTCGGGCTGGTCGAAGGCTCGCCGGCGCGTCACGATGCAGTGACCCCCACGCCCACACCGCCGGAGGATCCTCCCGTGACCCGCCTGACCCTCGCTTCCAAGCGCCACGATCCGTTCTGGGACATGGACGGCGAGGGCGCCCGGAAGACCCGCACCCAGCGCCGTTTCGCCCGATACGCGACGTGGCTGATCGCGATTCTCGTCCTCGCGGTCGTCGCAACCCGCCTGCCGAGCGTCGATGTCGAATTCCTCGTGTACGGCGCGGGCCGACCGATCCTGGGCGGTGCGATCTTCGCCCTGCTGGGCGCAAGCGTCCTCCTCGCCCTGGGAAAGATGCGCGAGCCGAAGCACGGCTGACCCACGCGCCGCGGCTCCGGCGCGAGCGGCAGAGCCGGCCGAGCGCCGGCCGACCCCCCACGGTGCCCAATCGGTGTCCGGCTGCACCGTGAACCACGTCCCAATCCGCTCCGGCGTCCGGTCGAGGGTGGTCCGGACCGGTCGATAGCCCGCCAGTCACCCTCGACAACGGGACCCTCCTGTCGGCGACAGTGCGACTCCAGAGCGCAGTGTCACCGGAGGGACCTGTCGTGGTCACACAAGCCACACGAACGGCGCGGCGAGCGCCCCACCGTCGGACGATCGGGCGCGGTCGCCTTTCCCGGCCGTATCGACAGGTTCTCGCCGTCGTGGCCGGGGCCCTTCTCGCCGCCGTCGTGGCCGGACCGGCCAGTGCCGCGACCACGGTCAACCTCGACCAGTGGGCGAGCTCGGATCGGGCCTGGCAGAACGGCAACCTGAACGGCAACAACTCGCGCTATCCGGAAGGCGGAATCGTCCCGTTCCGGCTCGCGATCGAGGGGCTGACCGCTGGCGTCCACACGATCCACATCAACTACGACGTCACGGCGGGCGGCCACAAGGCCTACGACTTCCTCGCGACCTGGAACGTCACGAACGCAGCCGGCAAGATCTGCGCCGGATCGGGCGGCGGCATCTCGTCGATGTGCCCCAGCATGCCGGCCTCGTCCTCGGCCGCATTCCCGGTGGATCCGTTCGTGATGGACGGGCTGTCGGTCCACGGCGCCCAGTCCTACTCGGCGACGCCGCGACGGTTGACGATCTGGGGCGGCACGATCGTCTCGATCTCCAAGCCCGTCCACAGCGGACCGACGAGCGGCAACAGCACCGGTGACATGACCGTCCGCTTCCGCTCGACGAGCAAGGCAGTCCTGCTCGCGTGGGGTGGTCACCTCGCCCAGTCCGCCTTCTGGAACCGCCTGGTCGGTGGCGCGAGCGATGGGGCCGG
Source organism: Chloroflexota bacterium (assembly GCA_013698095.1). Classification (GTDB taxonomy): domain Bacteria; phylum Chloroflexota; class Limnocylindria; order Limnocylindrales; family CSP1-4; genus CF-46. The sequence goes on along the minus strand of JACCVQ010000046.1, from coordinate 33,432 downwards.
CATGGTCTCAGGAGCGCCGTGGCACATGCGGACGCTCCAGCTCGACGGCACCGGCAACAAGAACCAGGATCGGTCGATCCAGCCGAGCGCGATCGTCGGCGAGCTGCCGCCGTTCGCCCTCGCTCCGCCGACCCCGGCGCCAACGCCCCGCCCGACCGCGCCGCCGGCCGCGCCGGCCCCAACGCCCATCCGTGTCCCGGGTGTGACACCCCGACCGCCGGCGCCCCTGGCGCCGCCGACGAGAAATGGCGGATCGGGTGGCGGTCCCGGGCCATCCATCGGGCCCGGGGTCGACAGTCCGGGGTTTCCGTCGGTCACGGTCCCGCCAACGGCCACCGACGCGCCCGTCGCCGAGCGTGGAGCGCAGGCCAGCGGCCTGACGGCAATGTTCGTCGCCACAGGAATCGCCATCCTCACGTTGATGCCCCTGATGCGGCGTCGACGGCGACCCTGACCGCCCCCGCTTCGCTATCCTCGTCCCCTGCCCCGGTCGCCGATCCGCGCCCGGCCTCGAGGAGGATCGATGCGCACGCTGATCACCAACGGGACGATCGTCACGGCTGACGGCTCGACCGCCGCGGACGTCCTGATCGACGGCGAGACGATCGCCCAGATCGGGACCGACCTGGCGGCCAACGGAACGACCGCGGACGAAACGATCGACGCCGCCGGGCGCTGGCTGATCCCGGGCGCGATCGACGTCCACACCCACATGGAGCTGCCCTTCGGCGGCACATTCGCCAAGGACACGTTCGAGTCGGGGACCCGCGCGGCAGCCTTCGGCGGCACGACGACCATCGTCGACTTCGCGGTCCAGAGCCGCGGCTCGTCGCTCCGGGCCGGCCTCGATGCATGGCACGCCAAGGCCGAGGGCAATGCCGTCGCCGACTACGGCTTCCACATGATCATGAGCGACGTCAACGACGAGACCCTCAAGGAGATGGACCAGCTCGTCGCGGAGGGCGTCCCGGACTTCAAGCTCTTCACCGCCTACCCGGGCGTCTTCTACAGCGACGACGGGGCGATCTTCCGGGCCATGCAGCAGACCGCCACGAACGGCGGGCTGATCATGATGCACGCCGAGAACGGGATGGCGATCGACATCGTCGCGGCAGACCTCGTCGGCGCCGGCAAGACCGATCCGCTCTACCACGGCATCGCCCGCTACCCGATCTTCGAGGGCGAGGCGACGAACCGGGTCATCCGCCTGGCCGAGGCGGCGCAGGTCCCGGTGTACATCGTCCACCTCTCCGCCCGCGACGCGCTGACCGCCGTCCGCGACGCCCGCGACCGTGGCTCGCAGGTGTTCGCCGAGACGTGCCCCCAATACCTGTTCCTGTCCATCGACGACATGGGCAACGGATTCGAAGGCGCGAAGTTCGTGTGCTCACCGCCGCTCCGCTCCGCCGACCACCAGGACGAGCTCTGGACAGGCCTGATCAAGGACGACCTCCAGCTCGTCGCGACCGACCATTGCCCGTTCGACTTCGAGGGGCAGAAGGACCTGGGCAAGGGCGACTTCCGGAAGATCCCCAACGGCCTGCCGGGCGTGGAGGACCGGGTCGACCTCCTCCACGACGGCGGCGTCGTGGGCGGCCGGCTGACCAAGGAGCGCTGGGTCGAGATCATCGCCACGGCTCCGGCCAAGCTGTTCGGGATGTTCCCCAGGAAGGGCACGATCGCGGTCGGCTCGGACGCGGACATCGTGGTCTACGACCCGGCGGCGACCCGGACGATCAGCGCCGCGACGCACCACATGGACGTCGACTACTCGTGCTACGAGGGGCGCGCGGTCCAGGGCCGCTCGGACATCGTCCTGTCGCGCGGGGCGGTCATCGTCCGCGACGGGGCATTCACCGGAAAGAAGGGACACGGCAAGTTCCTCAAGCGCTCGACCGCCGACTACGCCCGTCTGGCTTAGGTCCCGAGCTCGGCCGAGAGACCCAGTCATGCCCGATCCGCAGGCCGACGCGGAGGTCGCACCCCCGGTGTCGATCACGATCCAGGCCGGTGTCGACCACCTCGCCGCGGTCCGGGCGTTCGTTCGGGCCAGCGCGATCCCGGCCGGGGCCGACGCCGAGACGGTCGCCGACCTCGTCCAGGCGGTCGACGAGCTCGTCTGCAACGTCGTCGAGCACGGCTACGCTGGCCGGCCGGGAAGCGTCGAGGTGGCCTTCGTCCCATCGGCCGACCGGCTCGCCTTCCGGATCCGCGACGACGCCCCGCCGTTCGACCCGACGGCCGTCCCGGAGCCGCCGCTCGACCGACCGCTCGAGCGGCGCCATCTCGGCGGAATGGGGGTCCATCTCGCGCGGACGCTGACGGACGAGTTCAGCCACCGTATCCTGCCGACAGGCGGCAACGAGGTGACGGTCCGCAAGCTCCTGCGGACCGCCACGGAAGGGACCCCCGATGGACATCGCGACCGACCAACCAAGCGCTGACCTGGCGGTCATCGCCCTGACCGGCGAGCTCGACGGCTCCAACTTCGAGCAGGTGATCGGGGCCGGCCGGGCCGCCCGTGACGGTGGGGCGTCGCGGATCGTCCTCGATCTCGCCGGCTTGACGTACATGGGCAGCTCGGGCCTGGTGGCGATCCATTCGATCGCCCTGCTTCTGCACGGCCAGGAACCAACCTCACCCGAAGACGGCTGGCAGGCGATCCATGACATCGGGACCGGGGCCGCGGCCGACGATGCCCCCGCCCTCGTCCTCGCCGGACCGCCGCCGGCGGTCCACCGGGTGCTCGATCGGAGCGGGATGCTGTCGCTGTTCCCGGTTCACGCTGATCGCGAGGCCGCCGTCGCCGCCGCGAGCGCCTGACCGGCATGTCCGGGACCTGACACCAGTGGCGGCACCGACGCTCGCCAGGCTGGTTGAGCCGGAGGCTGCCGCGGCCCTGATCGACGCCGCACTGGAGCTGGCGCCGGAGGCCGGCATCCGGCTCATCGCTGTTGACGGTCACGTCCTTGCGGCGCGCGGCGCCGGGCTCGGCGAGATCGCCGACGACGGCGCCGTCCGAGAGCGGATCGCCGTAGATGGCGCGGTTCTGGGTGCCATCGAGGTCGCGGCTGCGGGCCCGGCGGGTCCGGCTGTCGCGCGGTTCGTCGCCCGCGCCGTCGAGATGACTGCCGCCGAGGCGATCCGCCGGCGGGCTGTCGGCGCGGCCGCGATCGTCGACCTCCGCGAGCTCGCCCTCCTGTCGCGCCTGTCGGCCATGCTCGGCGACAGCGTCGATCCCACTGCGATCGCGGGCTGCACGCTTGCCACGGTGTCGCGGCCGCTCGGGGCGACCGTCGGCGTGGTCCTCGGGCCGGACGACCGGACGCCGCTGGCGAGCGCTGGCGATCCGGCCGACAGCACCCGGCTGGCCGCCGCGGCGGCCCCTGCGATCCGCCGGCTTCGGGCAGAGGATCCGGCCGCCGGCCTGTGTGCCGATATCGAGACCAGCCCCGACGGACCGTTTCCGGCGCTCCTCGTCGCCTTCCTGCGGACCGCCCGGGGCGAACAGGGCACGATCGCCGTCGCCCGGCCACCGGAAAGTCGGCCATTCAGCTCCGGCGACCGCCAGCTCCTCGCCGCCGTGGCCGGCCAGGCCGCGGTCGCGATCGAACGGGCGGGTCTTCAGCGCCAGATCGCGGATCGGCGCGTCCTCGACCACGAGCTCGAGATCGGCCGGCGGATCCAGCTGTCCCTGATGCCGCGTCGCTTCCCCGACGTCCCGGGCTGGGAGATCGCGAGCGCGTACGAGCCGGCGCGCGAGGTCGGTGGCGACTTCTACGACGTGTTCCGGTTGCGGGGTCGTCCGACCCTCGTGGGCCTCGTCGTCGCCGACGTCACGGGCAAGGGGATCCCGGCAGCGATCCTCATGGCCGACAGCCGAGCGCTGATCCATGCCGCGGCCGATCACGGCGACGATCCCGCCGACACGCTGGCCGTCGTCAACCGGATCCTCGTCGAGGAGCGGGCGAGCGGCCTGTTCCTGACCGTCGCGCACGCGGTCCTGGACGCTCCGAGCGGCCGGCTCCGGATGGCAAGCGCCGGCCACGATGCCGTCCATGTCCTGCGGGCCGGCGGCGCGCTGGAGGTGCTCGATCCGCCCGGCCGGCTGATCGGGATGACGGCGGACATCATGGCCACCCCGGTCGACGTCGAGCTCCGGCCCGGCGATGCGTGGATCGGCCACACCGACGGCGTAACGGAGGCCCGCGAACCAACTGGTGGCTTCTACGGCGAGGAACGGTTCCGGGACCTCCTCGTCTCGCTCGCGGGCCAGTCGGCGGGCGCGATCGTGGCTGCGGTCATGACCGACGTGGCCTCGTTCCGAGGCGTGGCGGAGCCGTTCGATGACGTCACGCTGCTCGTCGTCAGGCGGGCCGTGGCGGCCGGTGGGATCGAACCCGGGTAGACTGGACGACCCCCGCCGCTCCGGACCGCGAGGTCGCATGCCCGTCGATCTGTTGCCATTTGCGTTCGCGCTGACCCTGGTCGCGAACGCCGCCCTCATTGCCCTTGCGATCCGCGCCCTGCGCGGTGGGCGCGCCGACGGAAGCCCCCCGACGCGATGGCTCCCACCCGTTGAGGCGGCTCGCCACCCCACGGTGGCGCCAATCGCAGCAACGCCAGTCGCCGTGGCGCCGGCCGAGGCCATGCCGCCGGCCGAGGCACGGCCGCCCGGACGACGGCAGGCCCAGGATGACCCTTCCCGAGCGGCCGCCGAGCCACTCCCCGAGACCCAGCCCGAGGCGGCACCGGTCGATCTGGCCGGGGCGCTCGGCGACGTGCTGACAGAAGGTCGCCAGTCGAGAGCCCGGCCTGCTGCCGGCGCTGACCAAGCGCCGGCCCCACGCCGGCCTCGCCGGCCGGCCGCCGACCCTGATGCCTCACCGACGTCGCGACGCGGCCGGCGCAAGTTCTCCCTGCCTCCGCTCGATGACGACCACGAGAAGGTGAACCGCTCCATCGAGTCGTTCCTCGGCGGGGGCGATGCCCCGGCCGGGCCGTCCGCCGCGTCGGACGACGCACCAGATCAGGCGAGCGGCGCGCCGCCACCGTCGCGCCGAACGCGCTCGGCTGGACCCGCGACCCCCACCACGCCACGCGCGGCCACGACGATTGCCGTCGTCGCGCTCGGCGGCCTGTCCGGCCCATCGCCAGAACCAGCCGCGTGGGACGAGGGACCCCCGGACGAAGCCGTGGCGATGCTCGAGCGGACGCTGCGCAGCGCCGCCCGGGGCAGCGACGAGGTCCACGTCGACGGCCGCGCACGTTTCCGGATTGTCCTTCCGGCGACGGGCGAGCTGGCCGCCCGCGCCTACCTTCGCCGGATCCGGGCCACCGTCGAGCCCCAGCTGGAGGCGTCCGGCCGGCAACTCCACCTGGTCGTCGCCACGGCCACGGCACTGAACGTCCCGATCCGGACGGCCAGCGCGGCGGCCAATCGCCGCCTGGACGCCGCCCTCGCGGCGCCGGCGAGCGGTTCGACAATGATCGAGGCCGCGGACGAGCGCGACAGCGACGAACCCGCGCCGCGAGCAGCCGCCGACTGATAGCGCCTCAGCCGGCCGGATCGGCCTCAGCGGGCCCGGATCAACCTCGCGGGGCCAGGCGGGATCGGCCTCGCCAGGACCCGGCAGGCGGGCACGCTCGGGTGACCCGTCGTCGTCGCCTCTCAGGACGATCGTCGTCGCGAGGAGCAACGAGCCGGCTGCTACCACCAGGTCGATGATCTGCTCGGTCCGGAGCGGCCCGAGGACGATCGGATCGCGCCACGTGGAGGCGACGGTCGCCCGCGCGATTGCCCACAGACCAAGCGCGATCAGGAACAGCCGGCCGTCGCGACGGCGAAGGGGCGCCGCAAGGCCGGCGAGCAGGATGAGCCCGAGGACCACCGCCGCGGCCATCGCCTCGAGGGCCTGGCTCGGGATCGCCGGGATTGCCGGACCGAGTGACCCCCACGGACCCTGCCCGAGGTACACAGTCGCCGGTTCGCCGCTCGTCGGCAGGCCTTGCCCGGTTCCGCCGAGAACGGTCGCCAGCTTGCCCACCGACAGCGCGAACAGGGTCGGGAGCGTCATGACGTGGAGCCACGGCCCGGGCCGTCCGTCGAGCAGAACGGCCACGAGGGACCCCGTCACCGCCCCGCCCACGACGGCGACGGTCAGCTCCAGGCTGCCGCTCACCGGGTCGAGGACCCGGCCCGGCGCGGCGAGGAAGAAGTCCGGATGAAGGATGACGTAGCCGAGCCGACCGCCGACGACGGCTCCGGGAACGACCCCGAGCACGACGAAGAGCAGGTCGTCGGCCCGCAGACCGGCCGCGCGGGCCGCCACGCCGGCGACTGCCAGGGCGACGAACAGGGTCGCGGCGATCGCTACCGTCTCCCAGCGCACGGCGCCGTCGGCGAGCCGCAGGAGGGGGTCGAAGTCGAACGCGATGAGGGCGGTCGGCACGATGGGCCTCAGTGTAGCGGGGGGCGTCGCCGGTCGATTCGTTCACTCTTGGGGTGTCGGCTGGCCGACACCTGGCGTGTCGTTGCTGCGCTCACCCAGCAGTCACCCGCACGACGAGCATGACCGTCATCGGTGGAGTGTCCGGGGGGAACACACATCTGACAGGGACGGTCGAGGGGTTGTCCGTCCTTGGGGGATCGAGGCTGACGGGCCCTGGGGGGACCGCCAGTCGGACGGTCGGCAGCGCCCGGCTCCTCTGGGGGGAACGCCGGGCGCTCGCCGCACCTTCGTGAGGGGCTGGATGAGCGCCAAGACCACGCTCGAGGTTCGCCTCCTCGGCCGGATGGAGATCCTGGCCGGGGACGCCGCCATCCGCATCGGGGGTCGGCACGCCCAGGCGCTGATGGCCTTGCTCGTCCTCCGGCCCAGGCCCCGCCTGCGTGACACGCTGGCGGCCGAGTTGTGGCCCGAGGCCGGGGTGCCATCGTCGGCGTCCCTGCGCCAGGCCCTCTGGCTCATCCGCTCCACCCTGACCGGCATCGGCCTGGACGCAGATCATTGGCTCGAGGCGGACCAGGACACGATCGGCCTCCACCGCGACATCTCGCTCCAGCTCGACGTCGACGCGTTCGAGACCCTCGCCGGCAGCGACGATCCGGTCGATCGCGAGCGGGCGGTCGGGCTGTACGACGGAGATCTGCTCGAAGGGCTCGGCCACGAGTGCTTCGCCGCCGACCGGGAGCGCCTGTCGGATCTGTACGAGGACCTTCTCGCCGGCGTCGCGCAGGACCGCCTCGACATCGACGACAACACCGGAGCCCGCCATGTTGCCAGCGAGTTGGTGGCCCGCGATCCGTTGCGCGAGGAGGCCCACGCGGTCCTGATCGCGACCTACGGCCGGTCCGGGTCGCGATCACAGGTGGTCCGCCAGTACCGTCGGGTGTGCGCGATCCTGGACACGGAGCTCGCGGTCCGGCCGCTGCCGGAGACCGAGGCGATCTATCGGATGGCCCTGGCGACGGCCGCTGCCCGGTCACGCGACCGCGCGGCGGAACTCGACTACACCTATGAGTCCGGGCCGTTCAGCCCAGTCCTCGTGACGAGCGCCTGATCACCGGCGCCTGATCACCGGCGCCTGATCACCGCCAGATTCTGAGGGACGTCGGCCTCCTCCAGCGTCCACCCGGAATCCGAACGGCCCCGGCGCGTGCCGGGGCCGTTCTCGCGTCCTGGTGGACGGAGGCTCAGGTCAGGGCGCGACCTGGGCCCAGTAGGCGACCTGGTACTCGTCGCCGCCACCGGTCAGCTTGAGCCAGCCCTGGGCCACGGTGCCATTGGGCTGTCCGGCGTTGACGGTGATCGTCAGCGTCGCACTGGAATTGGCCGGAACAGTGATCGAGGTCGGGGTCGTGATCCGACTGTCGCCGGCGCTGGTGGTGCCACCGCCGTACAGGCCGACTCGGTCGACGCCCGGGGTGAACTTGAGCTCCGCGACCGCGAACGTCCGCGACGCGCCGGTCAGGTTGCTGACCCTGATCGCCATCGAGGTGGCGTTGGTCCTGCTCGCGTTGATCCGGCCGAAGCTCGCGCTCACGGGCCAGAACGTGGCATCGGTCGAGGCGGCCTCGGTGAGGTCCTCGCGTCCGGCGCCCTGGATCATCGGACCGACGGTCGTCGAAGCGTCGAATGCGTTGCGCGCGACCAGGTCCGAGGTGTTGACGAGAGCCGACTTGATCTGGGCCGGGGTCCAGCCTCGGTGGAGACCGCGCAGGACGGCGGCCGAGCCGGCCACATGCGGCGACGACATCGACGTCCCGGCGTAGAACGCCCAGTCGCCTTCGTTGCCGCACGGGGCGGTCGTGTCGCACGCCTCGGAGCTCAGGACGTTGACACCCACCGAAGTGAGGTCCGGCTTGATCCTGTAGTCGACGTTGGTGGGGCCCTGGCTGCTGAAGCCGGCCATGATGTCGGCGTTCTCGGTGATGAACTCGCTGAAGGAGGCAGCCACCGTGATCGTGGCCGGATGGGCCGCCCGGAGCGCCGCCCCATCGGTGTTCGAGATCATGACCGCGGGGATGTCGTCGTCGAAGCCTTCCGAGCTGCCCATGGCGGTCGGATCGCCCGCGACGTTATTCACGACGACGACGCCGATCGCGCCGGCTGCCTTGGCATTGGCGACCTTCTGGCTGAACGTGCAGACGCCGCGATTGATGATCGCGACCTTGCCCGAGACCGTGGCGGGGATGCTGGCCGCAGTACAGCCGTTGCCGGCCGTGTCCACGATCGTGAACGTGCCGGCCGGCATCGGAGCAAAGTCCCCGACAGCCGCGCGAGCCGTTCCGCCCGTGTAGCTCAGGGGCTGGCCGACGAAGTGCTGGTTGGAGCTGGCGCCGACCGTGATGATGTCGCGGGCACGTCCCGGCGAACCGATGGTGAAGCCGCCCGGTCCTTCGTTGCCGGCCGAGGCGACGACGACGACGCCCGCGGCGACCGCGGTGTCGAGGCCCTTCGCGAGCAGGTCGTTGTTGCCGTGATACCCACCCCCGAGCGACAGGTTGAGCACGTCCATGCCGTCGAGCACAGCCGCCTCGACGGCGTTGAGGATGTCCTCGCTGCGAGCGTTCTGGACCTCACCCGGGAAGACGTTGTAGTTGCCGAGCCAGGCCCCGGGAGCGACGCCCGACATGTCGTCGATCGGGACGCCCTCGACGATCGCGGTCTTGCCGACGACGCCGGCGACCGTGCCGGCGACGTGGGTCCCGTGGCTGCCGACGTCCGCAACGGGCAGGGCGTCATAGTTGGTCTGATTGTTCTTGTTGTAGAAGACCTTGGCGACGATGACCTTGGGGCTGACGTTCTTGCACGTGCTGCCGGTCCTGTTCGCCGCGTCGCACTTCGGGAAGCCGGCGGGGTAGCTGAAGCCGGTCGGATCGAAGAACGGATGACGGTAGTCGACGCCGGAATCGATGATTCCGACCTTGACGCCCCGGCCGGCGTCGGCCCGGCCACCGGCCGCGGCCCAGGCCCCGGCCGCGTTGATGATCTTGTGGCTCTCGCTCATGTCGGGTCGGTACAGGGCGTTGTACTCGACGGCGAGAACGTCGCTGTTGGCGCTGAGCTTGCCGATCGCGCTGCCGTTGAGCTTGACCGCGACCGCGTTCAGGGTCGTGTAGTACCGCGAGGTGATCTTCGCGCTCGGCACGTTGGTCTGGAGCCACTTCTGGAACGCCGAATGCTTCGTCGCGAGGTAACCGACGTACTTCCTGGCGGCGGCGCTGTTCGGGTTGAGCTTGCCGCTCGACACCCGCGTCTTCTCGTAGCCCACGATGCGTCCGTCGTAGGTCGCGAGGGGCAGCTGCTTGAAGACGACGATCGCGGATGTCTTGTCCAGGACGGACGTCGATCGGAGCGCGTCCCGGCTCGCGGGCGGCGCGGCCGCTGCCCCGGTCGCGGACAAGGCGAGAACAAGCGTTGCCGCGAGCGCGACAAAGCGTCGATGCATGTAGGCCTCCAAACCACAGTGGCGAACCGTTGCGCCGGCCGTCTCCCGAACGGCCCAGCTCTTGGTCGCCAAGGGTACCAACGATCCCCGCCGATGGTCCCGGTCCACGAGGTAAAGCGTTGCCCGATGTCACCAACCTTGCGCAGGGGTCTCGCGTCAGACCTACGATTGTTTGGATGAAAACCGTTCTGGTCGCTGCCGCAGGCTTTGCCGCACTGCTCGTGGGCTGCTCGGGCAGTGGCTCTTCCGCGAGTCGGCCGAGCGAACCGGCCTCGGCCCCTTCGAGCCTGCCGTCCGCGGCCACCGCCCCGGAACTCAAGCCCATCCTGGACCCGGTCGTGGCTGATGCCGCGAAGCGATTGGCCGTGGAGGCCGCCGAGGTTTCGGTCGTGACCATGGAATCGACGACCTGGTCGGACGGGGCCCTGGGCTGCCCCAAAGAGGGGGAGCTGTACACGCAGGCTCTGGTCGATGGCCATCACATCGTGGTCACTGCCAGGGGGACGTCGCTCGACTATCGCGTCACCGGCCCGGGCGCCTTCCGACTGTGCGAGAACCCGGCGTTCACCGAGCCCTATTGATCCGTCGCGCCGAGGACGCCAATCGGGCCCAGACATGATGAGACCCCCGGCGACGCCGGGGGTCCCAGACGGTTCTGCAGGTTGGTTACGGGTTGACGGCCTCGATGATCACGTCGGACTGGCCGACAAGGACATTGCCGTCGGTCCGGACCTGGACGTTGCCGTACAGGACCCGGCCCGCGGCGGGCGCGGCATTGGCCGTGACCGAGGCCGGAACCGTCCACGAGGCGCCGCTCGGCCGAAGGCCGTTGGCGTCCGTGACGGCAATGGAGCCGAAGGCCGGGTTGCCAAAGACGTCGATGTACCTGTACGTCGTCGTCCCGGCTGGGACGGCGAAGCCATCGACCAGGACCACCCAGGTCCCGGCAGCCGGGTTGGCGATGGTCACCGATTCCTCGGAGTCGCCGTCCGCCGACTGTCCGGCCAGGACGCAGGTCCCGCTGGTGCAGTTGAAGACGAACAGGTCGAGGTCTGCCCCAGGGTCGGACGGAGAGCCGATCGTCGCCCGGAAGGACGTCGAACCGGCCGTCACCGTGGTGGCGTACTGCTGCGTGGCGAGGTTGGCGATCGAGAACACCCCGCGACGAGCGCTGCCGAGGGTGGTGCCGACCATCCGGCCGGTGAACGCTCCGAGCGTGTTCGTTGCGGTGTACGAGCGGGCGATCGGAACGCCGATCGTCGCGCTGGCGATGACATCGGGATTCGGCGTGATCGTTGCCCCGAGGATCGAAGCCGTCAGGACGAACGGCGCATTTGCCGTGTCCGACGTCCGGCGCGCCTCGACGACGACTTCCCAGACGCCCGGCGCCGGGTTGGACTGCGTCCTGCTCGAAGCCGATGCGACGGTGCAGTTCTGGCCACATCCGGCGTTGACGGGGTTGTAACTGTGCGGGGTCGAATTCGACTCGATCCCGACGCCCCACGGATGGAACCGCAGGAAGCGGACCTGGCCGGTGCCGGCCGCGGACCGGTCGGTCGAGGTTCCGTCAACGGTGATATCGACCTTGAATGCGGGGGTTCCGGCCGGAACGTTGTAGAAGTAGCTCTTCGTCTGGTTCCGACCGATCGTCCCGCTCTTGGTCACCGCGAAGTTCGAGCCGGCCGAGAACGTCTCGGCAGCGACGACTGTGTTCATCGTCTGATAGTCGATCCCGGCCGTGGCTGGATCGTTGACGTTGAGGATGGCCGAGTGGAGCCCGACCGTCGCCGCGTTGACCGTGACGACGAGGGTCTTGGCGACGTTGAGCGGCAGGGCAATGGAGCCAGCCGAACTGAACGTCCCGTCGTTGCCGACCCAGCCCAGGTTGTAGGTCGTGGTTCCGCCCGGACCCGAGGTCCGCTTGAACGTGTACGTCCGGGTGTAGCTGACACCGACCTGAGTGGTTCCGTCGCGATCGTAGATGCCCGGACCGACGCCGGGCGTCGCGAGGAACGCAGCGAGAGGGCTGTGGTTCTCGACCGCCGACGAAATGTCGGCCGTCTTGATGTTGGTCTTGAGCAGGTTCCAGGCAGCGGCGGTGTCAAGCAGGCCATTGCCCTGGTCCGAGGCCTGATAGCCGGTCAAGTACCGCGATGTCGAGATCAGCGCCTGGCGGATCTGGGCCGGCTGGTGCTGAGCGCCGGACTGCTGGGCGGCGCTGACAAGGAGCGCACCGACGCCTGCGCCCTGGGGCGAGGCCATGGAGGTGCCGTTGAACATCGAGTAGCCCGGCGGCAGGTCGTAAGTCCCCACGAGGGGTCCACCGGCCTGCCACAGCGGAGTCGTCGAGATCGCAGAGCCCGGGGCGACCGCCTGCGGCTTGAAGCCGCCGTCCTCGCGCGGACCGCGGGAACTGAACGGATGAAGGTTGTCGGCCTCCGTCGAGTCGGAGCCGTAGTTGGTCCGCCAGGTGTCGTCGGTGATGTACGAGCCCATCGACATCACCTTTGTCGCAACGGACGGATCGCCGATCGTGTTCAGCCCGGCGCCACTGTTGCCGGCCGAGATGAACATCTGGACGTTGTACTTCTCGATCAGGTCGCTGTACAGGACGGCTCGCGCATTGTTGCCGTCGTTGAGAGCCGGCAGCCCGCCGATCGACATGTTGATGACGTCGACGTTGCCCTGCTTGGCAACGAAGATCATGCCCTCGAACAGGGCATGTGCCGTGCAGCCAGTGATGAACATGCAGGCGCGCGACGAGACGATCTTCGCCCCGGGTGCGGCGCCATCCATGGCCCCGCCGAAGAGGGATTTGCCGGCGGCGATGCCCGCGACGTGCGAACCGTGCGCACCGGACACGATCCCGATGTTGACGAACTTGTTCTTGCCGTCGGTCTGGACGACGAACGGCATCGACTCGCGGATCGGCGTCGCCGCGTTGTCGATGCCGAAGGTGCCGACATCGTTGCGGACCTTGTAGTCGGTCATCGCCGGCTCGTCGGCGAAGCTGTTGTTCGTGTTGGCGTCGACCCAGACATCGTTCGTGCTGGTATTCCAGAGAACGGCGTAGCGGTCAGTCGTATCGCCGTCACGGTTGAGGTTGTTGCCCACCTCTCCGCCGAGGCGAGGGTCGGCCTCATTGAGGCGTCCAATTCGATAGCTGCCCGCGACCGGCGCGGTGTATGTCGTGCCAGCGAAACTGAACGACGCGCCGCTGACCACGGCCGCCATGTTGACCCAGGTCGGGTCGTCGTCGCTGAACGGGTCGGTCCCGGTCACCCAGTCGACGATCTTGCGCTCGCCTGTCGACGTCGTCAGGAGGCTGGGGTGGTCGAGGGTCACGCCCGAGTCGACGATCCCGATCGTCACCCCGCGGCCATCCCATGTCGGATGGGCGGCGACGAACTGGGCGGCTCCGGTATCGCCGGTCGGCATGTAGGAGTTGACCGCGGGCGTCCCGGCGCCCGGTGCCGTCTGGGGAGCCACGCCCTGGATGCCCTCGACCCCATCCGCTGGACGGACGTCCGGAATGGCGAGGACCTCATCGACATCGAGCGCGCGAACACCCTTGAGCCCGGCCGCAGCCTCGACCTTGTCGAGCGGTACGGTGGCCCGGAGGTACTTGACGTCGTCTTCGCGGTAGCGGGTGACGCCACCGAGAGCCTTGAGACCTGACATGACGGTGCCAGCAGATCCCGGGGTGGTCGCGATCAGCACCGTGATCGACTGCTCGCCGCGCGCCCGCGCCTCGGCGATCAGCTGGTGCTCTGCCTTGGACAGACGGGTGGTCGGCGCCGCGGCCGATACCGTCGCGGCCGGCACGAGTGCCGCGCCGAGGGCGATGGCCAGACCGCACACGGCCGCCCGCGTCGCCCGACGATTGTTGGATCGGATCATTGATCCGGGTCCTCCTCCTGTGCCGAAATTCCTTGTCCGGACGACGCTCCGCGATGGCCGCGGGCACTGAGCTGACCTGAGATCGGCGTGGCGGCGTCGCGCACCCGGCGCGCAATCCAAGGCGCGCCGGGATGACCGAGGACAGGTCCGGAGAGGCGGTTGCCGGATGCCCTCCCGAGGCTTCCGGCGAGTAGGCGGACGGTACAGCGGACCGGTGTCAGGGTCAATTCAGCCGAGCGTCGGGAGGTTCACCCCTGGCCGGATTGGCGGTGTCAGAGCGCAACGCCTTGGCTCAGCCGAGCTTGTCGACCAGCTCCTGGACGGCGGCGGCCGATTTGTCGAACGCGGCCTGCTCGTCGGCCGTCAGCTCGATCTCGAAGACCTTCTCGATTCCGGCCCGGCCAAGGACGACCGGCACCCCGACGAACAGGTCGTTCGTCTTGAACTCGCCCTTCAGGAGAACGGCGCAGGGCAGGACCCGCTTCCGGTCGCGCAGGATCGCGTCGACCATCTCGAACGTCGAGGCGGCCGGGGCGTAGAAGGCGGAGCCGGTCTTGAGCAGGGCGACGACCTCCGCGCCGCCGTTGGCCGTCCGCTCCTCGAGCGCCTTGACGCGATCAGGCGGGAGGAGCTCGGTGATCGGGACGCCGGCCACCGTCGAGTAACGCGACAGCGGGACCATCGTGTCGCCGTGGCCGCCGAGGACGAACGCGTGGGTGTCCTCGACGCTGACGCCGAGCTCCTCGGCGATGAACGTCCGGAAGCGGGCCGAGTCGAGGACGCCGGCCATCCCGAGGACGCGCTCGCGCGGGAAGCCCGACGCCGAGAGAGCGACATGGCACATCGCGTCGAGAGGATTCGTGACGATGATCAGGATCGCGTCGGGCGAGTGCTTCGCGGCCTGCTCGACGACCGCCCGGACGATCCCGGCGTTCTTGACGAGGAGATCGTCGCGGCTCATGCCCGGCTGGCGGGCAAGACCCGAGGTCACGACCACGATGTCCGAGCCGGCAGTGTCGGCGTAGTCGTTCGTGCCCGTGATCCGGCTGTCGTGACCGACGACCGGGGCCGCCTCGGCGAGATCGAGGCCCTTGCCCTGGGGCAGGCCCTCGACGATGTCGACGAGGACGACGTCGGCAAGGCCTGCCTCGGCAATCCGCTGGGCTGTGGTCGCGCCGACGTTGCCGGCGCCGATCACGGTGACCTTGTTGCGTGACATGGGCGGGTCGGACCTCGAGTGGCTGGAGGGGTTCGGGATGGGTGGGGCCATTCTAGGACGTGGCCCGTGCTTGGTCGGCCAGCGTCACGGTTTCATGCCAGAAGTCGCCATGCGCGACCCTGAGCATGATTTGGAAGCCTTCCATGCTCCACCAGCTCATGATTCACGCTCCGGGGCGAGTCTCGGAGCGATCCGACGTGCCCGAAAGGGCCGCCTAAGGTCGCCGACACGGACTCTTGGCATGAAACCCCGGTGGAGCAGCCGCCCCGGCCCGGCGAGGGATTGCGCGCGCGGCCCGCGCCGCCGACGATAGAGCCGCAGCGCAGGAGGGCCCCCATGGCGCAAACTGGAACCATCCTGTCCGACGAGGTCGTGACCCTCCGGCGGTGGCGTCCGGCCGACGCGCCGGCCGTGCTCGCGGCGTGCCAGGACCCGCTGATCGCGCGGTTCGTGCCGATCCCCCAACCGTACGACCGCGCCAGCGCCGAAGCTTTCGTGGAAGCGCGTCGGAACGACGAAAGTGGCGGCGACGAATCGGGTTTCGCCATCGTCGACGCCGCGACCGAGGAGCTGCTGGGTGCGATCTCGCGCCATGGGCCGTTCGGCCATCGAGCGCTGTTTGGCTACTGGCTCGCGCCCGGGGCGCGCGGTCGTGGGGTCGCCACCCGGGCGCTCAACCTGATCGTCGACTGGACACTTGCGACCACCAATGTCATCCGTCTCGAGCTGTACACCGACTTCGTCAACCACGCCTCCGGTCGCGTCGCCGAGCGGGCCGGGTTCGAGCGCGAAGGCGTCCGCCGCGCGTGGGACCTCGATCGCGACGGGCGGCCGCTCGATGCCATGTTCTACGTCCGGCTGCGCGATCCGTCCGACACGACCGGTTGGCCGCCGCCGGAGCGCTGACCGTCCAGAGCCGATCGACCGGACAGCGCGACTCGACTGAGCGCGGTTGGTGCACCGACTGCATGAACGGACGTCCGGATGTCCGGCGTCGGCCCACGAGGGATGTGAATCGCGCCGCCCGGCCGGCATTCAATGCACCCAGCGCATGAGACGTCGTCCGATCGGCGGCCCGGCCGTCGGTTGACCCTCTCGGTGCATGATCAGCCGGCGGCGCGTCAGCCTTCGAAGGGGCCGGCGACCTTCAGATCCTCGCCGCCGTCGTCGATGACCTTGGGGCCCGCCTGCCGGACGGACTCTGGGACACCGTCGGCGTAGGCCGCGAAGTTGTCGGCGAACATCCGGGCAAGGGCGGCCGCCTGGCGGTCGTAGGCGTCGGGGTCTGTCCAGGTGGCGCGTGGCTGAAGGACCTCGGCCGGCACGTCGGGGCACGAGACGGGGACCTCGACCCCGATGATCGGGTCGGTCACGGTCGGGACGCCGTCGAGGCGGCCGTCGAGAGCGGCCCGGACCATTGACCTGGTGTGGTCGATGTCCATCCGCTCGCCGGTGCCGTACGGCCCGCCCGTCCAGCCCGTGTTCACGAGCCAAGCTCGAACGCTGTACCGGGCCAGCCGCTCGGCCAGCATCGCCGCGTACTCGCCGGGATGGCGCGGCATGAACGGGGCGCCGAAGCAGGCCGAGAACGTCGCCTGCGGCTCCTTAACCCCGATCTCGGTCCCGGCCAGCTTGGCGGTGTAGCCGCTGATGAAGTGGTACTGCGCCTGGTCCGAGGTCAACCGGCTGATCGGCGGCAGGACCCCGAACGCATCGGCCGTCAGGAGGACGATGTTCGTGGGCTGGCCAGCCAACCCTGTCGGGTCGGCGTTGCCGATGAACTCGAGCGGGTAGGCACCGCGGGTGTTCTCGGTGAAGCGCTCCGAGTCGAGATCGAGCTCGCGCGTCGCCGGGTCGAGATCGACATTCTCGAGGACGGTCCCGAAGCGCCGCGTCGTCTGGAAGATGTCGGGCTCGTACATCGGCGAGAGGCGAATCGTCTTGGCGTAGCAGCCGCCCTCGAAGTTGAAGACGCCGTCGACGCCCCAGCCGTGCTCGTCGTCACCGACGAGGCTCCGAAGCGGGTCGGCGGAGAGCGTCGTCTTGCCGGTGCCGGAGAGCCCGAAGAACACGACCGACTCGCCGTCCGCGCCGACGTTCGCTGCCGAATGCATCGGCAGGACGCCCTCGTCGGGCATCAGGTAGTTCATCACCGTGAACGCCGACTTCTTGATCTCGCCGGCGTACTCGGTGCCGACGATGATGACCTCCATCGCCGCGAGATCGACGAGGATCGCGGTCCCGGTCCGCGTGCCCTCGGTGGTGGGGTCGGCCTGGAACGACGGGACGTTGATGATCGTGAAGTTCGGGGCGAAGGCGGCGAGGTCCTCGGCGCCTGGCCGGCGGAACAGGTTCCGGGCGAAGATGCTGGCCCAGGCGGTCTCGGTGTAGACGCGCAGGCTGCGGCGGTGGCGCGCATGCGCTCCGATGAAGCAGTCCTGAGCGTAGACCGGACGGTCCGCGAGGTACGCCATCAGGCGGGCCCGGAGGCGGTCGTAGTGCTCGAGGGCGATCGGACGGTTGACCTCGCCCCACCAGATCTTCGCCGCCGAGCCCGGCTCCTTGACGATGAACTTGTCCTGGGGCGAGCGGCCCGTGTGCTTCCCCGTCCGGACCACAAGCGGGCCGTCGGCCGCAATCACGCCCTCGCCGCCCCGAACCGCATCCTCGTACAGTTCGGCGGTCGAGAGATTCGCCCGGACGATCCGGCCAATGCCCCGTGCGGCATCGGTCGGGGTGGGCGCCTTCGGGCGGGTCGTGGACTGCGTCATCGGCTCGGTCTCCTGCGCGCGGGCGATCGCGCCCGATCGACCGGCCGCGCGTGACTCGCAGGCCCGGCGCCGGTGAAGCGCGCGAGCGGCGAGAGAGTCGGCATCCGCAGTCTCGTTGGCCGCCATCGTACCGCAACCCGGCCGCAACCTGTCCGCAACCTGAACGGACCGGGTGGTATCAGCTGGGTGGCAGGTTCCGCGCTCGTGAGGCTCCGCTCGGCGCCCCCGATTGGCTCAGGTCCGGTGCATGATCGGCCGGTGGCGGACCTCAGTCGCGGTCCAGCGCGCCCCGCAGGTCCGCAACCAGGTCGTCGACGTGCTCGATCCCAACCGACAGCCGGACGAGGGCGGGGTCGACCTCGAGCGTGGAGCCGGCCACCGAGGCGTGGGTCATCGTGGCCGGGACCTCGATCAGGGACTCGACGCCACCGAGCGACTCGGCGAGGGTGAACAGGCGGGTCGCTTCGGCGATCGCGATCGCCCGCTCCGCCGCTGTCCCGCCGCTCGTCGCCCGCGGAATGAAGGAGACCATTCCGCCGCCGCCGCGCATCTGGCGCCCCTCCCCGACGAGCGCTGCCCCGGGATGGGCGTGCGGCCCGTCCGTCAAGCCCGGGTAGAAGACGCGTTCGATGTCGTCGCGCGCCGCCAGGAACTCGGCAACCGCCGTGGCATTGGCAACGTGGCGTTCGACCCGGACGTGGAGTGTTCGCAGGCCGCGCAGGACGAGGAAGCAGTCGAGCGGGCCGGGCACGCCGCCCATCGCGTTCTGGAGGAAGTGGAGACGCTCGGCGATGGCGTCGTCGCGGGTCACCGCGATCCCGAGGATCGTGTCGGAGTGGCCGCCGAGGTACTTCGTCGCCGAGTGGAACACGATGTCGGCACCGAGCTCGAGCGGATTCTGGAGGGCCGGCGAGGCAAACGTGTTGTCGACGACGAGCCACGGTCGGGGCGTGCCCGCCTGCTCGGCCCGCTCGCGGATCGTCCGGGCCGCGGCGGCGATGTCGGTCAGCTTCAGGTTCGGGTTGGAAGGGCTCTCGAACCAGACGAGCCGGGTCGCGGCGGTCAGCTGCTCCCACAGGACGTCCGGTCCAGCCGACAGGTCGACGTATCGCGCCTCTCCTGCCCCACCGGGCCGATGGACCTTCTCGAGATAACGGTAGGTTCCGCCGTAGACATCGTCACCGACGACGATCTCCTCGCCAGTCGCGGCGAGCTGGGCGATCGCCGCGGTCGCCGCCGAGCCGCTGGCGAACGCGATGCCGTGCCTCCCCTTCTCGAGCGCGGCAACGGCCCGCTCGAGGCGGTCGCGGGTCGGATTGATTGATCGGGCGTAGTCGTGGCCGCCACGCGGCCGGTTGACGCCGTCCTGGGCGTAGGTCGAGGTCTGGTAGATCGGCGGCGACACCGCGCCGGTGATCTCGTCTGGCTCGGCCCCGGCATGGACGGCGAGGGTCTCGAAGGCGTCGTCGTGGTCGGGCGGATCCGCATGACTCATCGGTTTCATGATGTCATCCGGCCGGCCCGGGCGAACGGTGCAAAGACCGAGGAAGGCCCGATGCGACCGATCGGGCGCGTTTGGCGCACCCACTGCATGAACGGACGTCCGGACAGCTGGTTGTCGGCCCCCGACCTGCGTGGTTCGCATCTCCAGCCGACACTCTGATCATCCAGAGCGTCAGGCGTCGTCCGAGCGGTGGCCCAGCCGTCAGGTGACCCACTCGGTGCATGACCGGCCGGCGGCGCGAGCTCAACCGCGCGACAGGTGCGACAGGTACTCCAGCAGGTCCAGCTTCGTGACGACGCCGGCCGGCTGCTCTCCCCGGACCGCGACCACTGCCGGCGCTCCGCCGCTCAGCAGCCCGAACGCCTCGTCCAGGGTCGCGGATGCGTCGACGAGCGGGAGCGGCCCATCCATCACCTCGCCGACGGTCCGCTCGACGATCGTGGGGTCGCGATAGGCCTTCTCGAGCAGCGACCGCTCGCTGATCGAGCCGACGATCCCGGCCACGGCGTCGCCCTCGGCGTCCTCGGACACCGGCATCTGCGAGATCCCGTATTCCTGGAGCGTCGCGATCGCCTCCCCGACCCGCTGCGAGGTCCGGGCCACGACAACCGCCGGCCGCTCGGGGCCGTGGTGGCGGCCCGACAGGAGCTCGGCCACGCGGGCGACGCCGCCGGTCGTCGGGAGCAGCCCGTTCACCCGCATCCACTCGTCGTTGTAGACCTTCGACAGGTAGCTCCGGCCGCTGTCCGGGAGGAGGACAACGATGACCTTGCCCACGCCCTCGTCGGCATCGACGAGCTCGCGGGCGACCGTCTGGGCCGCGACGAGCGCGGTCCCGCACGACCCGCCGGCAAGGATTCCTTCCTCGCGGGTCAGCCGGCGCGCGGCGGCGAACGCATCGCGGTCACTGACCCGGACCCAGCGATCGACGATCGCCGGATCGTAGGTGCCGGGCATGAAGTCCTCGCCGACGCCTTCGGTCAGATACGGCCGGGCGGTGTCGCCCGACAGGATGCTCCCCTCCGGATCCGCCCCGACGATGATGATGTCCGGGTTCTGGGCCCGGAGGAAGTGGCCGGCGCCGGAGATCGTGCCGCCGGTCCCGACGCTCGCCACGAAGTGGGTGAGCGTTCCGTCGGTCTGTTCCCAGATCTCGGGGCCGGTCGTCCGCTCGTGTGCTGTCGGGTTCTCACTGTTCCAGTACTGGTCGGGTTTGAAGGCACCGGGGATGTCGCGGGCCAGGCGGGCGGCCACCGAGTAGTACGACTCCGGCGACTCGGGCGCCACGTTCGTGGGACAGAGCACGACCTCCGCGCCGTACGCCCGCAGGAGTGCCTGCTTCTCGGTCGACTGCTTGTCGGCCATGACAAAGATGCAGCGATAGCCCTTGAGGGCGGCCGCGATCGCGAGGCCATGGCCCGTGTTGCCCGACGTCGGCTCGATGATCGTCCCGCCCGGCTTCAGCAGCCCGGCCTGTTCGGCCGCCTCGATCATCGGCAGGCCGATGCGATCCTTGACGGAGCCGCCCGGGTTGAGCATCTCGAGCTTGGCCAGGACCAGCGGCTGGCGATCGAGCGGGCCGAGCTCCCGGGTCACCCGGCTGAGCCGGACGATCGGCGTCCGTCCGACGAGATCGAGGATCGTTTCGGCGTACTGCATGGTCGCGAGGATAGCCCGGCCATCGGCGCGGGTGCGAGGCCCGCGCCGGGTCAGGCGGGCGTGGAGTCGGCTGGGGGCCCCGGATGGTCGCGATCGAGGCGGCCCGGGCGGAGGAACAACCAGGTCAGGCGGCGGCGGAGGCGTCGCGGACGATCCGGTGGATCGACGGTCCGCGGCCAGAGCTCCGTGACGACCGGTCCGAGCACCGCCGCCAGCGCTGCGCTCAGGTCACGGGCCAGGTCCAGCTCCGCCCGGGTTCCCTCCGCAGGCCGGATTCCGTTCCAGCCCGGACCGAGCAGTCCGGCGACCGTGGTCGGCGGCAGGACCCGCGAGGCCATCCGTCGACCGAGATACAGCTCCTCGGTCCCGGCCATCGCGAACGGCACGATGGGGGCGTCGGTCCGCAGCGCGATCACGGCCCACCCGAGTCGGAATGGGCCGATCCGGCCGGCCGGCCCGCTGACGGTTCCTTCGGGCATCTGGGCGAAGACGCCGCCGTTGGCGATCACCGCGCGGGCGGACGCCACGTGCTGGTCGACGCCGATGCCGCCGCGCCAGACCGGCAGCAGTCCACCCATGCGGTGGATCAGCACCTCGCGCCAGCGGACGGTGAACGTCGATGGAGCGCTCCCGAGGAACCACGCCCGCGGCTCGACGGGAAGGGCATGGACGACCACGAACGGGTCCATCCAGCCGCGGTGAGCGGCGCCGACCAGGAGGTAACCGCCGGCCGGCAGGTGTTGTTGGCCAGAGGTGTCGATCCGGAACCGGAACAGGCCGAACAGGATGAACCGGCCGAGCAGCCGCATGGTTCGATAGAACAGAGAGCCCCGGCTCTCCGGTGTCCGGCCGAGCCAGGTGAGCCCCTCGACTGCGCCGCCGCGCGCATCGGCCAGGGCCTGCGTCGAGATCCGGCCGGGCGGCGGGCGGTGGCGCGGTGCCGCGTCGGGGCGGTCGGGGGCGTCGGGCGCGGGAAGGGCGTCGGGTGGACCGCCGTTGGGAGTCATGTCAACTCGGTGCGGGACGGTCCCCGGATGGTCGGTCGGGATCGGCCGCGGGCGCGCCGTCGGTCACAGCCGCGTCGTCCGCCTCGTCGTGGGTGTCGTCCGCCTCGTCGAGGTCGTCGTCGAGGTCATCGTCGGTCTCGGCCTCGTCGTCGGTCGCCTCGTCGTCGGTCCAGAACGCGTCCTCGTCGTCAGGTCGGCCCTCCGTCACCTCGGCGGACCGGTCGGGCAGGAGCTCGCCGGCCGTCGCCGCGGGCCGGCCGGGGCCATGCCGGTACAGCAGCAGCAGGACCCCGAACAGGATGAACCCGAGGGTCACGATCTGGGCCGTCGGGATCCCGAAGAACGTCCAGTTACCGCTCCGAAACCCCTCCAGCGCGAACCGGGTGAAGCCGTACCAGGCGAAGAAGATCAGGAGCAGGTCGCCGGGTACCAGGCGGTTTGACCAGCGCCGGGCGAGCCAGATCAATGCCAGGAAGCCGAGCAGCCCGGACAGCGATTCGTACAGGAACAGCGGATGGAAGTGGGTCGTCGCGATCGGGTACGTCGCCAGGTCCGTGTACTCCCCGACTCGGTGAGCGGCGTCGATCTTGATGCCCCACGGCAGCGTCGTCGGCGGTCCGTACAGCTCCTGGTTGAAGAAGTTGCCGAGCCGCCCGATCGCCTGCATGACGAACAAAGCAGGGGCGACGACGTCAGCCCAGCGCCAGAACGACTGATGGTGGCGTCGGATGTAGAGCCAGGCGGCGATCGTTCCGGTCACGATCCCGCCCGGCACGCCGAGTCCGGTGAAACCGGCGAATGCATACGACCCGTCCGATTGGACGGTCAGCGGCAGGATTGCCGTGATCGGGTTGGCCTGATAGAGCGCCCACTGGTCGATGACGTGATAGAGCCTGCCGCCGACGAGCGCTGCAACGGCGACCACGATCATTCCGTTGCCGATGAGGTTCTCGTCGAGCCCGCGGAACCGGGCCTCGCGAATCAGGACCCAGTAAACGGCGGCCAGCCCGACCGCGTAACAGATCCCGTACCAGTAGACCGGGAAACCGAAGAGCCGGACGAAGACGGGATCTGGGGTGATGTCGATCATGACGGTGGAGTGTAGGGGTCGCGACGGTCGCGGTCCGGCCCATGCCCCGGGGCGGGCTGGGCGGCGGCCCGTCGAGACGGCGGCGGTTCGGCCATTGCCTGTACTCTCGCCGCGTGAATGCCGAGTTCAACTGGTGGCTGCTCATCGTCGGACTGGTGGTCGGGGCTGGTCTCGTCTGGCTGGTCCTGGCCGATTCGCGCCGGCGCGATGTCGACATCACCGAACGCGAGCGCGAGAGCGAGGCGCTCTGGATCGCCACGAGGATGGCCGACGCCGGCCGGGATATCGCCGCCGGCGATGTGCTCGAGATCCTCCGCCTGCACGCCGACTACCTCGCGGCCGGCCCGCCCGACGAGGAGCTCGGCGACGACGATCCGGTCGTTGATCACTGGACAGCGGTCGCGGACGGGCGGACCGTCGCCGGCGGCCGCCCCAATCCCGATCGCGTGCCCATGGCCCATCCGATCGCTCGATCCGACGACCGGGAGGGCAGCGGCACCTGAGGGCGCGTCGCCTGACGGCCCTTGGTTCTGTGGCGGCCCGCGGCCCCGGGCCCGAGCGGGGCGGTCAGCCCGTGCCGGTGAGGACCGGCTCGCCCGGCAGGTCCGGGCGGGTCAGGTCGACCAGCGACACGCCGAACCGGACGTCCGGCCCGAGCCCAGCCACCTCCGACACGGCCCCGACCCAGTAAGACAGGTCGCCTCCGAAGTACATCTTTCCGACCGACGTGCGGCTGCCGCCGACTTCCACCCAGCAGCGATACTCCCGACCGCTCGGAGGAGCCGGCAGCTGCTCCGCGACGACGACGAGCTCGGTCGACGAGGGCGAGAAGACGAGGGTTCCGGTCGTCGCTGCGCCGCTCGTGCTGGCGAGCTCGATTCGACGAGCGTCGGGCGCGGCGTCGACGCGGAGGGTCCAGCGAGCGATGTCAGCCAGGGCCTCGATCTGGGATGCCTGACGGCGGGCGTCGTCGTCGCGGTCGGCGTTCACGAGGAGTCCGGTCGCAGCGACGGCGACGATCAGCGCCGCGGCGATGGCGGTGAGGGCGGCGAAGCGCTTCGGGCCGGCGGCGGGGCGAGCGGTGGGGCGAAGGCCTGGCGATAGCGCGATGGCGGGGGGCGGCGCGATGGCGGGCGTCCGCTCGTCGATCCGGGCCAGCTCGGGGAGACCGCGCGGCCGGCCGACTGCCGCGACGTGGGCGAGGGTCCGGGCGCGGAGCTCGGGCGGCGGCACGGAACGGACAACCGGCCGGATCAGACCGACCGCACGATGGAGCCGGGCCAGCTCCTCGGCGCAGTCCGGGCAGCCGGCGAGGTGGCTGGCAGCTAACGCCGCGTTGGGCGTGTCACCAGCCATCAGCCGGTCGATGCCATCAGGCTCGATCGCGGCGTCCTCGAGCAGCTCCCGGACGTCCTGGTGGTCCATGTCTCCCATCATCGTTCGACTTCCCGGCCGATCGGGACCGCGACCGGGGCCATCCTCGGACCCAGCTCCCCGACGAGCGCGCCCCGCAAGTGGAGGAGTGCCCGCCGTGTTCGCGTCTTGACTGTTCCGAGCGGCCAGCCGAGTCGCTCGGCGATCTCGGCCTGTGACAGATCGTCGCGATAGGCGAGGACGATGGCTGTCCGTTCATCCTCGGAGAGTCCGGCCAGGGCATCCCGGAGGATCCGCTGCAGCTCGCCCGTTGCGAGTTCGCCTTCGGGTCCCGAACCGAGGCTCGCCCCGCCGATGACGGTTCCCGCGGTGACGAGCCGGTCGAGAGCGGCGCCGTCCTGCTCGTCGGTCCCGGCGGCCGATGACAGCGGGATCAGATTCGGTCGTCGCCCGGCCGCGCGGAGCCGATCGACCGTGCGATTGCGCGCGATCGTGTGCAGCCACGCGGCCAGCGAGCCGAGTCGCGCATCGAAGAGCTCGGCCCGATTCCAGAGAGCGAGGAACGTCTCCTGGACCACCTCCTCGGCGACCTGCCGATCTGAGGTCAGCCGGCTGGCCGCCGCGTGGACCGCGCCGACGTACCGGTCATAGAGCTCGCCCAGCGCCGCCTCGGACCCGGCCGCGACCTCGCGGACGAGAGCCGCGTCGTCGGCGCGCGGACGATCCCCGTTCATCGCTACGCCCCGGACGCGCCGTTGGTTTCGACGCGGACGTGGAGGGGCCGGCGCTCGAAGCCGCTTGAGAAGACGACATCGGTCTCAGTCTGGTAGACATCCTTCGTCGACCGGACGAGTCGAAGGACGCGTTCGAGGTCGCGGGTGTCGCGGGCCCGAACCTTGATCAGGTAATCGGCCTCGCCGGTGATGTGATGGCACTCCTCGATCTCGGGGATCCCGGCAAACGAGTCGGTCAGGTCGTGCGACGACGTCCCGGGTGCCTGGGTGATCCAGCTGAAGGCGAGGATGTCGAACCCGATCAATGCCGGGTCGACGATCGCGGCATAACCCCGGATGACCCCGCGCGCCTCGAGCTTCTTGACCCGTTCGTGGGCCGAGGGGCCGCTCATCCCGACGTCCGCGCCGAGATCTGCATAGGCCCGTCGGCCGTCCCGCTGGAGGACGTCCAGGATCTTCGCGTCGTTCGGACTGATCTGTTCGGATGTGGCCATCAATTACCTATCCGTTAGCCAGATCGATTGTCAATCCGCGATCTGTTAGGTAGAATGGTCGCAGAAGACAATCATGATCGTCGGTCCGCCGCAACCAGCGGCGGGAGCTGTTCACTCGGCTCCGCGGCGATCACGCAGCGGAGGTACCCCGGATGTTCGCGATTGGACTCGGGTTCCTGGCGCTGTTCTCAGTCCTCAGCATCCTGCTGGGCAGTGAAGACCCGCGCCACACGACCGACCCGCGAGACGACTACCGCTTGTGGATGCGAATCGGTATCCGCTGAGCGCGGCTCGCTAGCCTACCCCACGAGGTCCCGGATCCTGTCCGGGGCCTCGTTTCGATTCGAGGGCGCCAGTGCACTCACCAATCGCCGCTGGCCCGCCGGATCGCGGCGCCAAGACGACCAGCCGGTACGTGGGCCTCGAGGCACGCAACGCCGCCCGCGCCCACCACGGCGTCATGAATGGTCCCGGCCGGCAGCTCGAGGCGATCGCCGGCCGCAAGGGCAACGGGCCCGGACGCCAGGCCGAACGTGATCGAGCCCGAAGCGACCACGATCACCTTGTCGTAGTCGTGAGCGTGGGCGGCGTAGCGATCGCCGGGACCGTTCGACCACGGGCTGGCGTCGAGGCCCTCGGCACGGAGGCGAGCGGCGACGTCGGCCATTGGGTCAGGAGACCGTGACGCCGATCAGGTTGCCGACGAGGAACGTCACGGCCGCCGCCACGATCCCGATCGCGACCTGGCGAGCGCCCGAGAAGAGGACCCCGCGACCGGTCAGCAGGCTGACCCCACCACCGACGGCGAACAGGGCGGCGAGACTCAGTCCAATCGCGGTTACGAACGCCGTCGTGCCCCCGCCGATGAGGTACGGCAGGACCGGCATGAAGGCGCCGAGGCCGAACGCGACGAACGACCCGAATGCGGCCCCGAATGGCGACCCCAGCTCGTTCGGGTCGAGCCCGAGCTCTTCGCGAATGAGCTGCTCGAGCGCCCGCTCGGGGTTCTCGAACAGGCGGTGGGCGATCGCCTTGGCCTCGTCCTCGCGAAAGCCCTTGGCTCGATAGATCGAGGCCATCTCGGCCTCCTCCTCTTCGGGCATCGCCTCGAGCTCGGCTCGCTCGAGCGCGATCTGGCGCTCGAACAGCTCGCGCTGGCTCTGCATCGAGATGTACTCGCCGGCGGCCATGCTGAACGCCCCGGCGAGGAGCCCGGCGAGCCCGGCCAGGAGAATGAAGTGGGCCGGGGCATCGGTCTGGTTGGAGGCGCCGGCCACGCCCATGACCAGGGCGAGGTTCGAGACGAGACCGTCGCTGACGCCGAAGATGACGGCCCGGAGCGTGCCGGATCGACCCGATCGGTGCCAGCGCTCGCGCGACGCGATGTCACGATCGGGGTGGTAGTCGGGATCCTTCAGCTTCCGCCAGATCTCGGCGTGCTCCCGCTCGTCGGCGGCGATGGCATCGACCTCCGGCGACGACTGAGCCTCGTACATCTCCTCCTCGTCGCCCTCAAGGGCGGTGACGAGGTCGCTGACCGCCTTCGTCCCGAACAACCGGGCGAGGAGGACGATCACCGCCACCCGCGGCCGCGGCCGGGTCGGGGCCGGCGGAACGTCCACGCCGGCCGCACGCAGCTTCGACGCCCAGATCTCGGCGTGGCGGCGCTCGTTGGACGCGATTCGGGTGAACGCCCCGGCTCGATGGGCGTCCTTCTCGATCGAGGCGAGGGCGTCGTAGAGCAGGACCGCATCGCGTTCGAGGCGCAGGTTGTCAAGGCTCTGGGCGGTGTCGGGGGCCATGATCCAATCCTACCGGCGCTAGACTCGGGGTGATGCCGGCCTCCGTTCCGCCGCCCCTCCGTTACCTGTCCGCGGCCGACGTGACGGCGGCGATGCCACCGCTCGCGGAGCGCGTCGCGCTCGCCGAAAGAACGATGACCGCGCTGGCCGGCGACGCCGAGCTGCCTCCGAAGATCGGCGTCCATCCCCGGCCCGACGCCTCGTTCGCCCACGCGATGCCGGCCCATCTCCGTGGCGCGGACGGTGCCGGAGCGGAGGATCTCGTCGGCATGAAGTGGATCGCGGGTTTCCCGACGAACGGGATGCTGGGCCTGACCGCCATCCACGGGCTGGTCGTCCTCAACGATCCGCAGACCGGCATTCCCATGGCGATCCTCGACGCCGGGCCGATCACGGCCGAGCGAACAGCCGCGATCAGCGGCGTGGCGATTGCGCAATTTTCGCCGACGGTCACGAGCCGGCCAGTGCGGGTTGCGCTCCTGGGTGCGGGCGTCCAGGCACGGAGCCATCTCGTGGTCCTCGGCCACGTCCTGCCCGGGCTCGAGCTCGTCGTGTTCGACCGCCACCCCGATCGGGCAGTGTCGGTCGCCGAGCGTGCCCGGACGACGCCCGGGATCGCCTCGGCCAGCGTCGCGACAATCGCGCGAGAAGCAACGAGATCCGCCGATGTCGTCATCACGGTTGCGTCCTTCGCGCCCGCCGCCAAGCGCCAGACCCTGACCGCCGAGTGGCTGGCCGCCGATGCGCTCGTTGTCGCGGTCGACTACGCGACCTACGTCAACGCCGCCGTCGCCCGGGCGGCTGCGCTGTTCATCGTCGACGAGCGCGGCCAGTTCCTCGCCAACCGCGACGCCGGCCAGTTCGACCAGTACCCGGACCCGAGCGCCACGCTTGGCGAGGCGATCCGCGCAGGGACGGCCCGGCCGGCGACAGGCCGCGTCCTCGTGACCCATCTCGGCGTCGGGCTGGCAGATCTGGTGTTCGGCGACGCGATTCTGCGCCGGGCCGAGGCGGCCGGACTCGGAACGATCCTTCCCGGTTGAGAGCGGGCGCGCCCGGAGCTGGCGGGTAGGTGCGGGGCACGTTCTCGCGCCCCCGGCCGGCGGCTACTCCTCGCTGAGCGGGAGCGGGCCGTCGGGGACCTCGATCAGGACCCGGCCGTTCTCGATCACCACCGGGTAGACCTCGAGCGGGAGCTCGGCCGGCGGGTCGATCGGCTCGCCGCTCGACAGGTCAAAGCGCGACAGGTGGAGGGCGCAGGTCAGGGTGCCGGCCGTCAGGAAGCCCTTGTCGAGCTCGAAGTATTCGTGGCTGCAGATGCCCTGGGTGGCGGTGAACTCGCCGCCCTGGTTGATCAGGAGGACCTGGTCGGTGCCGTCGACGACGATCAGCTTCATCTCGCCGTCGGCGATCTCGTCGATGCCCGCGAGGTCGATCCGCCTCACCGGCGCCGCCGACGCCGTGACGAACGTTGCGGAGGCATCAGGCGGCGGGCGCCGTCACGGCGGGCTCGGCCAGCGCGCCGGCGTCCCACTTCGACTCGAGCAGCTCGCGCAAGCGATCCTGGGCCGCGACGAGTGGAACCCGCGCGACGACGGGCTCGAGGAAGCCGAGGACGATGAACTTGCGGGCGTCCTCCGGGGAGATCCCGCGGCTTTCGAGATAGAACATCTGGGTCTCGTCGATCGGGCCGACCGCGCTCGAGTGCATCGCCCGACGGCAGTCCGGCTGGTCGATCTCGAGCGACGGGATCGCGACCGCGCGGGCCTGCTTGGACAGGTTCATCCCGAACTCGCCGAGGAAGCTGTCGGTCCCGATCGCGGTCGGCTCGATGATGATCAGGCCCTTCATGTACGACCGGGTCGCGTCGAGGAGAGCGGCCTTGGAGAGGAGGTTGCCGGTCGTGTCGCGGCCGATGTGACGCGTGTTCGACGTCAGGTCGAACAGCTGGTCATTCGCGCCGAAGACGATCTCGACCTGTTCGACCGAGCTGCGGTCGCCGCTGAGGCGGTTGTCGACCCTGCTCCGGACGAGCCGGCCGCCGAGCTGGGCGAGGGCCCAGCGAAGGGTCGCGCTCTCGCCGATCTCGGCCTGGCGATGCTGGAACGCGACGGTTCCCTCGGCGAGGTCCTGGATGGAGGCCACCGCGAGCTCTGCGCCGGCCGCGAGGTGGATCTCGAGCGAGCCGGTGAAGAGGGCCTGGGCGGCGGTCCGGCCGCCCGCGCCGGTTGACGGGAGCAGCTCCTCGACGACCGACGCCGACGCTCCCTCGCCGAGGTCGATGATCGTCCGGGTCAGGAGCGCCCGACCCGGCTCGCCGGCCTGCCAGCGGAGGACGATGGGGCGCTCAAGGCGAATGCCAGCCGGCACGTGCAGCACCAGGCCCTGGTTCCAGGCGGCGCGGGTGAGCTGGGCCAGCTTGTCGTCGTCGGGCAGCGAGGACGGCTCGGCGAGCAGGCGGCGGGCCAGCTCGGGATCGCGGGCAAGGACGCCGGCGACGGTATCGAGGATGACCCCTGCTGCGCGTGACTCGTCGTCGAGGATGACGCCTTCGACCCGGTTCTCGGCGATGGCAGCGAGCCCGGCCGCGCCGGACGGCAGCGAGGCCCCGGACGCAGCGGTCGCTGCGGACGGCACGGCGGCATCCCACGCCACCACATCGGCCAGGTTTGCGGTCCGGAGATCGACGTAGGTCGTGTACAGCTGGTTCGATTCGACCGGCTGCGTCTCGTAGCGCCCGAACGCGGTCTGGCGGTCGGCTGTGAGCCAGTCCGGCTCGCTGCCGGCATAGGCGGCAACGGTCGCCTGGTCCAGCTTGAATGTGAGCTCATTCGCGGCGCGGCGAGGCGCCCGCGCGGGGCGAGCCGCCGGCGCGGCCGCCTCGGTCGCTTGGGTCGGCGGCGCACCTGCGGGGAGCGTCACCTCACGAGGCACCGGACTCACCCGAGCGACCCCTCCATCTCGAGCTTCACGAGCCGGTTGAACTCGATCGCGTATTCCATCGGGAGCTCTTTCGTGAAGACCTCGAGGAAGCCCTGGACGATCAGGTTCGTCGCCTCGTTCTCGGTCAGGCCGCGGCTCATCAGGTAGAAGACCTGCTCCGCGCTGACCTTGCCGACGGTGGCCTCGTGGGTCATCGTCGTGTCGTCTTCCTGGATGTCGATATACGGGTAGGTGTCGCTCCGGCTGATGTCGTCGAGCATCAGAGCGTCGCAGCGGACGCTGGCGACGACGTTCGTCGCGCCGGGGCTCACCTTGAGGTGGCCGCGGTACGTCGCCCGGCCGCCGTCCTTCGAGACGGACTTGGAGACGATCCGGGAGCGGGTGTTCGGGGCAAGATGGACGGCCTTGGCGCCGGTGTCCTGGTGCTGGCCCTTGCCGGCGACCGCGACGCTGATGATGTCGGCCGTGGCGTTTTCGCCGCGGAGGTAGATCGACGGGTATTTCACCGTCTTGCGCGAGCCGGTGTTCGCGTCGATCCACTCGACCGTCGAGTTCTCGTACGCGTGGGCCCGCTTCGTGACGAGGTTGTAGACGTCGTTCGACCAGTTCTGGATGGTTGTGTAGCGAACCTTCGAGCCGGGCAGAGCGACCACCTCGACCACTGCGACATGAAGCGACTCGGTCGCGTAGATCGGCGCCGTGCAGCCCTCGATGTAGTGGACCTTGGCGCCCTCGTCGACCACGATCAGCGTCCGCTCGAACTGCCCTGTGTTCTCGCCGTTGATCCGGAAGTAGGCCTGGAGCGGGAGCGGGACCTCGACTCCCTTCGGGACGTAGACGAACGAGCCACCGGACCAGACCGCAGCGTTCAGGGCGGAGAACTTGTTGTCCTCGGCCGGGACGACGGTCCCGAAGTGCTTTCGGAAGATCTCGGGGTACTCGATCAGGGCCTGGTCCGTGCCCATGAACACGACGCCGAGCTTCGTCAGCTCCTCCTTGACGGAGTGGTAGACGACCTCGGAGTCGTACTGGGCGCCGACGCCGGCAAGAAACTTGCGCTCGGCCTCGGGGATCCCGAGCCGCTCGAACGTCTGCTTGATCTTGTCGGGGACGTCGTCCCACGACTTCTCTTCGCGCTCGGACGGCTTGCGGTAGTAGACGATGTTGTCGAAGTTGATCCGGTCCAGACCGTCGGTCCAGGTCGGCATCGCGCGCTTCATGAAGTGGTCGTAGGCCCGGAGGCGGTACTGGAGCATCCAGTCCGGCTCGTTCTTGAAGGCGCTGATCTCCTCGACAGTGGAGCGGCTCAGGCCGCGCTTCGTCTGGGCGAGGTAGTCGATGTCGTCATGGAACGCGAACTGTTCGCGCTGGTCGGCGACGAGGTCGCGCGTCGCGGTCATTCAGTCTCCGGGAGGGGCGCCCGTCAGGCGCGAACACGGGTCAGTCGGTAATCCCGAGTCACATTATCGGAATTAACCTCCGGGGCGTCAACGCTGCGCTTCGGCTGTCCGTCTAGGTGCCGCTGAGCTGCTCGACCACGGGCGCAAACTCGGCGAGGCCATCGTCGCCCAGCCAGCCGACCAGATACGAGTTGATGCCCCACCGTGTCCGCGTGACCTTGAGCTTCTCGACAAGATCGGAGACGGACCCGATCAGGGAGAACGGCGACTCGAAGATGTCGGCTGGCGGGATGACCAACCCGGTCTTGGCCTCGCACCGCCGCGCGACCTCGGCCGCGGCCTTGAGCGGCTCGTTCGTGATGGTCAGCCCGCCCAGCAGGCGGATCACGTTCAGGTCGAGTGTCCCGAATCGATCGCCCGCCGCCTCCCGGATCCAGCCGACCCTGGTGTCCATCCTGTCCGGGAAGGCGTCGGGAAGCGATTCCCGGTCCTGGCGCAGGTCGATGCCGACGATGTCGGCCTCGCGCGCGGCCAGCCGCAGCAGCCGCTCCCGGGTCCCGCCGATGAGGAACGGCGGAGCGGGGCGCTGGACGGGCTTCGGATGACCCTCCATGCTCTCGATCGTGTACGAGCGGCCGCGAAACGTGACGGGGTCAGAGCCGAGCAAGCCGCGCAGGATCGCGATCGATTCCTCCATCCGGCCGATCCGGGCGCCGGGCGGGTCGAACGGGATTCCCGCCGCACGATACTCGAGCTCGTTCCAACCGGCGCCGATGCCGACCACGACCCGCCCGCCCGACAGGTGGTCGAGCGTTGCCAGCTCCTGGGCCAGGACCGCGGGATGGCGCAGATCGTTGTTGAGGACGAACGGCACGAGCCGGAGCCGCTCGGTCGACATCGCGACCGCGGTGAGGACCGGGATCGGCGCCATCTGCTGTGTCAGATGGTCGTGGATCGTCAGGCCGCCGTACCCGGTGGACTCGGCCGTCCGGGCGCCCTCGATCAGGGTCTGACGGTCGACGATGCCGCGGACGCCGATCAGGAACTGGAATGGCCTCACGCAGGGTCCGATCCGGATTCCGGCATCGGCGCCGCGGCGACGACCTCGATCTCGACGAGCCAGTCGCTGACGAGCGTCTGGGCCACGATCGCAGTCGTCGGGATGAGCCGGCCGCCGAGGGCCGCGACTCGGGCGCGGGCGTTCGCATCTGCGTATGACGCGTCGCGGAGGTAGCTCGTGAGCCGGACGATGTGGTCGACGGTCATGCCCGCCTCCGCGAGGAGAACCCGGATGTTCGACCAGAGGAGGTCAAGCTGCTCCTCGAGGGTTCGACCGGGGACCCCGGCGGGATCGAGGCCCATCGTGCCGGCGGTGAACAGCAGCCGGCCCGGCTGGCGGACCTCGATCGCGTGGGCGTAATCCCCGACGGCCGGGTAGATCCCCTCGACGGGGTTGTGGACCCTGGTTTCCATTCGACCTCTCTCTCTGGATCATGCCGCCGGCTGATAGCCGGGCGCCTCGCGCCGCGGGCCTGAGCGCGCGGCGCCTGAGCGCGCGGCGCCTGAGCGCGCGGCGCCTGA
>JACCVQ010000029.1 GCA_013698095.1 Chloroflexota bacterium | reverse complement strand
ACGCCCCAGCCCTCGGCCGCTTCCTGTCCGAGGACTCCCTCCTCGGGACGCCAAGCGATCCGCCGTCACGCCACCTCTACGCCTACGCTGCCGGCGAACCGATCGGGCGCTGGGACGCTGACGGACGCATGATCTTTCCCTTTAGTAACGCCATTACGAACCTTCGAACATGGGGCCGCGGGAGGATTGCCCAGTTCAACGACGGCTGGCTATTTTCGTCCCGGTCTGAAGGAGTCTTCTCCGACGACGGCGTTCAGATCACCGTCCTAAGTCGAAAGTTTCCGTGCTCGGGAATTGTGTGCGGGGATACGACCTGGAGGTACAAACTGCGGGCCAACCTCCTACTGGCGGGCTCTGGCATCTCGGCTTGGGTTGGGATTGCGTCTGCGCAAAACTGGGTGGAGGTGCAGCTCGTCAAGTACTCCGGTTGGAATTCTCGAACGATTTCGACTGTTCCGTTCTCAACCATCAGGCCCCTCGACAATCTGCAGATCTGTACCCTCAAGTTTGGATGCGCTGGAGGCTTGCAAACGAACGGTCATCCCTATGTGTCATGGGTTCGGAGCCCGACGCCCCCGCAAGGAGTCAGAACCCAGGTACCCGCGACTGGAGTCATGATGGGCGTGAGGATGACCATCCGTTTGCGCACGGCGACGACCGGAGCCTTCTCCGATTCAGACGCCTTCATGGAAATGCACGGTGTCACCGTTGAGGTCGTGCCCAGATGAGGATGCTTCGATTGCTTTCGTCGCGCCAGGAACGTCGGGGCCCCGGCCAACGCTCGAGGGTTTGCACGTGATCGCTGAAATCCTCGGCCCGATTGCAGGAGCAGCAGGCCTGCTCATGTTGAGTATCGGATATGGATATGTGCGGACGCGACGTCGATCGCGGCTCAGATTGTCAGCCCGAGGGCTTGCTGCTCGATCGGCAGGCGCCGCGTGCTGGCTAATCGGGATAGCGGGTGTGCTTCGCGGCTTGAATGAGCCCAATCTTGTCCTTGGAGTCGCCTCGGTCGCATGGCTGATCATCTCGTGGTTTGCGTTCGATGTACTCGCGTGGCGCCTGGAGAACCACGGATTTCGTGACTCAACTTGATTCAGTCGGCGCGGCTAATCCCATATTCGTCCTACGCGAGGCCAAGCTTCTCGCGCTGCTTCCTGGCGGATCTGAGGAGAACGGAGCCGACCTACGAATTTGCGCCGCCGACCGACGGGAGCATCATCGCGACCTACACCTACGATCCCCTCGATCGCCTCCGCCTGGTCGACTACGGCGGCAGCAACCGGGTCCGCTTCCGCTATGTCGGGCTGACCACGAGCGCCGCCCAGACGATCGACGACCAGACCGGCACGGTCAGCCGCATCATCGGCACCGGCTGGGGCGGGGAGCGCCAGCTCGACTGGACCGCCACCAACTCGAACATCCGCTACTACGGCAGCAACGCCCACCACGACACGGTCTGGACGGCGAGCTCAACCGGAGCCGTCAGCGCGACCCTCCGCTACGACCCGTGGGGAACCCTCACCGCCTCGACCGGGGCGAGCCTGCCCGACTTCCGCTTCCAGGGCAGCTGGTTTGACAGCACGACGAGCATCGCCTGGATCGTCACCCGCTGGTATGCCCCCGCGCTCGGCCGGTTCCTGTCCGAGGACTCCCCTCCTCGGCACCCCGGCCGACCCGCCGTCACGCCACCTCTACGCCTACGCTGCCGGCGAACCGATCGGGCGCTGGGACCCGGATGGACGATTGTGGGTGAGAAATAACGTCAACTTCGGTTCTGCCGCCCTGCACGCTCGCGCTGACGCCGTCGGCATTCTCACCGCTGAGACGTCCGACTTCGACGCGCTACGGAGCAGCTCAATCCTGTACGACGGTAAGAGCGCAACGACAAGCCGCACTCGGGGGATGAAGACGTCTCAGCGGCGTTCCTGGAGGCGAAGGCAATCGACTTCGACGCGATCGCCTCATTGGTGGCCCGCTTAGGGCCAGAACTCGCGGTGTCACGACTCGGTCCGAAGATGGTTCTTGTTGGCCATCCCATGATCGTTGCCTGCATGCTGACGGCCCGGGAAGGCACTCAGCTCATCAACCAGTTCCGAGCCGCCGAACTGGAGCGCGAGGTC
This sequence comes from Chloroflexota bacterium, assembly GCA_013698095.1. Classification (GTDB taxonomy): domain Bacteria; phylum Chloroflexota; class Limnocylindria; order Limnocylindrales; family CSP1-4; genus CF-46. The sequence goes on along the minus strand of JACCVQ010000029.1, from coordinate 13,465 downwards.
ATGGGCGGGTAGGCGTTGCCCTTGGTGTCCCGTTGACAACGACTACTTGGCCAAGATCCGATCTCCTGGCCCGCCTTCAAAAGGCCCTGGCCGTCGCAGCGCGAGCTGCGGCGGCCTTTGGCACAGACGGGTACGAGGATCCTGATGACCCCTCGGCCAGTTTCGGGCCAAGACAAAGTCGTCGCCGAAACGGCCATGCTTCTCCATGCGACCGCTGGGGTGTGCACCGATCCTGGTATCGTCGAATCGGTCGCCGCGATCGGCTCGATGCTTTCGGATCAGGCGCGCAGTCAGCCGGCCCTGCTCCGAGCAGCACTCCATCCTTCACTCGCGCTCGGTGGCGCCGTGTCCCACATCCTGCTGAGCGCGCTCGGGAATCCCGACGACCGTGCGGACCAACTCTTTCGGACCGCGGCGTCGTCCGCTGGCTCGGCCCGCCGCGAGCTTCCACCCTATGGCTTGCTCGAAAAGCTTTGGATCAGCGAGATCTGGGGCAATAAAGTTCCCGATGATGAATGGGACCGAGTGCTCGCCGCGTCGTGTTTGGCGGGCACGCCTGACCTCGTCGGTGGCAGCCGAGAGGATGCCTACGCCGTCACTCATGCCCTGATGTACGTCACAGACTTTGGGGCGCGTCGCCGTGCCATGCCGCGCCCGAACCCGGAACTCATGAGCGACATCGAAGCTCTTCTCGCGATCACCCTCGAGCGCCAGGACTACGACCTGGTCGGGGAGCTGCTCATGACCTGGCCGTTTCTCGGCGTGCAATGGTCCACACCCGCGCTCTTCGCATTTCGGCTTCTGACCCGAGTCGAAGACCATGTTGGGTTGCTGCCGGGCGGCACGACAGACGCCCAGACTCTTCGTGCGCTGTCGGGGGAACGGCGCCGCGCGTACGCCATCGGCACGGCGTATCACACCGCGTTCGCCATGGGCATGCTTTGCGCTGCCTCCCTTCGCTCCGACCGCGAGCCGTCGTCGGACGCGCCCGTTTTCGTTGGCGGCGACACTGGAGCCGAACCACCCGCCCGGATTCAGGGTGACGAGGAGCCTGTTGAGGTGGTCCTCGGCGACCTAACGGACGCAGCTCGGGATGCGCTCTCACCGTTCCTCCTCGATCTGGCGGTCGCTCGAGATATCCGGAATCGCGCCTACGGAGAACTGGCTCGCCGTCTCGCCCGTGCGCGATCGGCGGGTGAGCCGGCCTCACCCCTCCAGATGCAGGCAGTCGGCCTTCTGGATCGACTGCCAATGGCGGTGAACATTTCGACTCCGCACACTGAGGTCGTGTCCGCGACCTCGCAACCCGAGTGAGCGGCACGACTCCTGAGAGCCGTGGCGGCGAGTCCCTCCGTCCCGCACGGCTGCCGTCGTGTGCAGCGGGCCGCATCCTCTCGGATGCGCTTAGTCGTCGTCGACTGGGGGCTCGCCGATGTCTTCGGCCGGCCCGTCTATGGCGAAACCTTTCCGTCGCGAACCGATCGTGACGGTCTGGAAGGCTCTTCCCTGGTTGAGGTCGGCGACGAGCTCCACAAACGGCTCCGCCGCGGTGATCCCTTCGGTCGAGAACAGGTGCTCTCGTGTTCGTGTGTCGAGGGCCGCGACGAGCGTTCGGCGCGGGACTCGCGTGGCCTCCGTCTTGCCGTGAACGCCGGGCTTCGTGGACATCAGCGCGACCAAGGGCCGGTTGATGGAAACGGGCTCCGTCCACAGGTTGTAGAGGGTCCGCGGGGTCGCGTTGCGGCTGCCATGGTGACCGACCTTATAGAGATCGACGCTCCGCAAGAGACGACGGTTCGGAACCTTGGCCCTGGCGACTTTGAGGGCGTAATCCCAGTTCTCGATCTGGGCGTCGCCGGGGAACAGGAGCCGAATCGGGCCAGCCCCAGTGTCTAGTTCGAAGAGCAGGATCAGGCTCGTATTGTTCAGCACGTCGTCGAGCAAGTGGGCGATCCGGAGAAGGGAACCGAGTTGCTGACGGGACATTCGATCTGTCAGCCAACGCACCGGACCAGGATCGCCAAAGGCGCGGGCCGGAGATGGTGCGTCGAGGGCGGGCGGGAGGCGGTCATCGCCGGCATCGGGCGACTCCGCGAGTGAGGCGTCGGGAACCGCATCGGCTCGTTCGGCCTCGTCGACCGCCGCTGCAGGCAGCTTCTCGACGAGATTCCGATAGAACATCCAGAACTCCTCGGGATCCCGTGAACGCTGCTTGGCGACCTCAGGGTGCTGTTCGACTGTTGGCGGTCCAAGGACCTTGACGCGCAGGCCTGGGATGAACGACTCGATGCCCGAACGCACGCCGTAGAAGAGGTAGCGGCCGCGACCGCGAGCCCATCCTGCGAGCGCCACGACCGCAGCGGGATCGCTCAGCTGGTCGTCGGCGACCTGGCGGACATCGGCCGCGAGCGAGCGCGCTGGCGGCAGACCCATCTGGCCGGCCAGTGCCGCCGAGAAGCGCTGGGCTGCGCCGATGGTTCGCAAGAGCAGGCGGGAGGCGGGCCCGACGGCGTTCGAGTCGAGATCGGGGTCCTCGGTCCAGCTGCGCACGACGAGGCGTGGATATCCAACCGCAAAGAAGCCATTCATCAGAGACTTCTGGCCGAAGGCCGAGAGATGGTCCCGATGGCGATGGCTGACCACCACGACATCGATCTCGCCGGCAGTGTGCTGCTTGATCCAGCGAGCCGGCGTCGCCAGGGAATCCCAGCCTGGCAGGCTGGTCGTTCCGAAGTCGATAAGCATGTGCCGGACGGCCCGGCCGTCGGCAAGCGGCGCCGCATATTCGAAGGTCAGCAGGAAGCAGTCGCCGAACCCGACCTGATACATCCGGACGCGCAGCCGGATCGGAGCGTTTGCCATCACCAGGTCTCGTCGGGATTGTCGCCCGACGCGTGGAGGGCGACAAACCGCTCGCCGAGCGAATCACCATAGGAGAAGCCAATCCGGCCCTTCGTATCCCACCAGCCGCGGTCGACCAGATACGCCAGTCGAGCCGCTTGACGCCGCCAATCAGCGAGGGGCTTGGCATGCTGGTATTTGAGCGCCCCGAACTCGTCGAAGATGATCGTTCCACCGCCCCACAGTTTCAGTTGCGTACCGGACGGAATGGACGACGGCGCCTTGATCGCAGGTGCCTCTGACGCGCAGATCGCGTTGAACTCGGCCGCCGACAGGATCAGCTCCTGGACGTAGTCGACAACAGTTTCCGCGACTACAAATCCGCGCGGCCCGACTCGGACCGAGGGACGAACGTTCTCGATGTTCAGGTAGAACCGTTGATCCACCGACAGCAGGCCCACGTTCTCCCAGACGAACCGGAACGCCTCATCGGGATCTGAGCGCAGGGCGGCGTACGAAAAGCTGCGGTAGCTCGGCCACTCCTTGAGCTTGATTCGGACCGACTTCAGCGCAGAGGCGCGCAATCCGAAGGCGCCGAAGGCGTCGATGACGGCCTGCCGATACTGGTGTGGATCGTCAGGGCTCACCTCCTTGTCAGAGGCAAGGAGTGCCGCGAGGAAATCAGCGTAGTCGAAGTCGATTGGCGGGCAGTAGTCGATCGCCCGGATGCACATCTCGAGCAGATGCCTAGCGGCCCGCGCTCCCTCCTCTACGACCCGCCCGCGATCGACCGCGGGGCCGAGGATCGGCGCGAGTCGCGCGGTCCAGACGCCGAGGAACGCCTGCATCACCATCGCCGCGAAGATCTCGCCACGACGATGGGGCTCCTGCCACTCCCGGTTGTGGGGCCTGAGCCACTCGTTGGTTGGGGTGATCTCGATCGAGCGCCGCAGGCCACCGCCGCGCGTCTCATGGACAGCGTCACCGAACTGCCGTCCGATCGTAAACAGGACCGATCCGCGCAGCGCCTCAATGGTGAGTTCATCTGATGACAAGCTGCCATCGCTGGGGCGTCCGACGAGCGCGCCGATCGACTCGGGAACTGCCAGGATTGAAAGCAGGGCGACGACATCGGCGAAGCCCTCGTGGAAACCAGCCTGATCCGGCATCCCGGGCACGTCGAACCGCCGGCGCAGGCCGTCGAGGATCGCGTGGGTGGTCTCGTGGGCCACGATGTCGTGAGCGAGGGAGGTTCGGACCAGCTCGTTCCTCGGTGCTTTGAAGTAGCCGAAGTAGAGGGCCTGGTCCTCGCGTGAGTAGTAGGCGTTGGCCTCGGCGAAGGCGGCGGGGACCAGATTCAGTTGAGAGTTGGGGAATGCCCAGGGCACGGGTCGTCCGAGCGCAGCCTCGAACGTGGCGAGGGTCCGTGCGGCGATCGCGTAGACGTTCTGGGCTCGGAAACCCGGATTTGTGAGGAGATCCGCGTCCGGCCGACCGGCGAAGGCATCGTGGTATCCCCAGCCCGGCGCGGGCTCGGGATTCGGAGCGAGGTCCAGGGGATCATGAAGGGACTCTTCGGAAGCGTCAAAGTCGATGACGTAGAAGCGTGGACCGCGGGGCCCAAGGTCGAGCCGGCTGGCCGGCACGTCGACGACCGCACGCAGCATGTGGCCGGTCGCCGGATCGAGAACGCTCGGATCCCGGGCCAGAATGGTCAAGCGCGTCGTTCGCGGCCTCGGGCGGCTGTGTTCCAGGAAGGCAGTTACGACGGCCATGTCGGCAGGCCTCCGCTCACAACCAGGTCGATGGCTTCCACCACTTCTTCGGAACGGGCTTGGCCCCGAAGTTGATCTCGGGGTACGGCAACTTCTTCGGTCGCTCGATCCCATCCATCGCCGGCATCCATGCCTCTACCGCTTTGTCGCACGTCAGGTAGCCCCAGTTGACGAGTGCCTTCCAGTCCCGAGGGCGCATCGGCCACATCCGGGTCGAGAGACCGGCCAGATACGGTGCCCAATCGGAGTCGACGACGACTCCATCCGGCAAGCGGTCACTACCCGACATGTCCTGCGCGGTTCGCCAGATCGCAACGTGTTCGGTGACAAGGCCGTGCTTCTGGCCGGCGGCGCTCAGGAGTCTCGCTGCCTTGGCACGGTCGATCAGGCCTCGGCGCCGCTGTCGTCTGCCGCCCTCGACCGCGAGATCGAGCGTCTTGCGGATCAGCGGCCACCAGAAGTGATAGCGCCAGGTCCTGCTATCGAGCGTGAGGTTGCCCCCGGCGTCGGACACCAGGGCGATTGCGCAGCGGCCTTCGACCGTTTCGACGCCCAGATTGTCATAGGCCCCGCCATCGAGTAGGCGGACTTCCCGCTTCAGGTGCTTGTCGTCGAAATAGTCGGCGCCTTCGACTGGCTGGAGCCGATGCTTGGTCAGATCGAGGATCAGCGGCGCCACGAGCGGTGGGTATGCGGCGCTAGCGGCGATGGCGCGCGACAGGGGAAGCTTCGGAGCGCAGACCACCCCGATCGACGAGTCGACCATGTATTGCCTGCTGAAGCGCCAAGCGCGCCCGGTGGCCAGAGTGGCCGCGTTGAAGACGAACCGCGGGACCTCCGGGATGTCCGCAAGCGCGCGGCCCCCCGTCAGCGTTCGGTTGAGCACACCGTCCATCACGTCGGCGGGACTGACGAACGGGATCAGACCCAGAGCGATGACAACGCCATCGATCCGCCGCCCCGTGAAGTCGACCGTCGGCTTGACCACCAACTCCTCGAAGTTCAGTGCCCGCCTGCCGTCCTCGCCCCAATCGAGCTCGTCCCAGCGGGTGGCCAGAATGCCAGCCATCAACGAGCCGCCCGACACCGTCGAGACACGATCGAGTTGCCTGAGCAAGCCCAGTTGGTTCAGCCGCCAGAGGGCACCCAGGTGGAAGAGCGTCGCTCGGTAGCCTCCACCGGATAGGGCGAGCCCATAGCGCTCCTGACCTCCCGACTGACCGCACGGAAATCCCGGGTCGCGACTGACGTCCTCTGGCGCAGGATCGATCACCATGGGCCCTCTCGGCGTTGCCGAGCCCGAGCGTAACGATTGCCGAACCCGCGAACAATGGGGAGTTCCCCATGGTTCCGCGCAGATCCGGCGACCGCTTGTCCGCGGACGTGGCGGGGTGGCGCCGGGTGGAGTCCCTGCCGCTGCGCCGGCAGCGATCAACTCCGGACTGATCCCGGCGTCCCTCGGCCTGCGCAGAACTCGCCCTTGGCGCTGTTGCGCCCCTGGGAACTTGGCGTTCCGTGCTGTCAAGTCGCGACAGGATGAGTTCGCGATGCTCGACGTGCATGGTCGCAGGGCGTGCCGGCCGGCCCAGTAGCGTTTAGGGTTTGCCTCTGGCGACGTCCCGGTCACAGCCGCCTGCCATGACGCCCTTGCCGGCGAGGAGAGATCACCGTCGGCCCGGCGCGCCGCCCGCGGGTCAGGCCTCCGGGACCGGAGCGGCGATCGGCCAGAAGACAAACCGCCCTCGCTTATCTGCCACGTATGGGTGTATTGGAGTTCGCGTTCAGCCCACGTGGGTGATTTCGATCCGACGGATGCCATAGATGTCGGCGAAGTCGAGCCCTTTGATGAGAGTGACCGTGCGTTGACCAGCTCGATCTTCCCGATCCGCGTTTGTCGGATACCCAGGCATCGCGCCGGCTCGGTTTGGGAAAGGTCTACATGATGGATCCAGACGGGCTCCGGCTGGAATTGCTCAAGGGGTCATGTCCCCAAACTTGGTGTAAGAGCGGACAGGCCGTAGACGAGAATGGCCATCGCGTCCCACCTCACGGAGCACGGGACCCTCGACCACAGTTTCTGGTCCGGGAGCGGCCCAGCTGAAAATGTCAAGGGACAGCACGATCTGAACGCAGGCGGCCACGAGAACTGAATGCAGGCGGACGTCAGAGGTGAACGCAGGCGGTCACGAAAACTGAGCGGGGCTCAGGACGTCGGGCGTCGCCTCCACACCAGGGCGACGAGGGCGCCGACGACGAGCCCGACGAGCGCCCCGATGAGCGTAGCTGGGCCAGCCTCGATCGACGCCGGGCTTGTCGTCGTCGCCGCATTGATGGGCGGCGACGCGGTCGCGGCCGACGGGCCAGGGCGAACCGTCACGCTCGTGGTCGAACCCGGTTCCTTCCCGGGGAAGTTTCGGACCCAGATCGTCCACGTCCCGGCGCTGGGCAGCGACACCGTTCCCCGCCAGAGCGTCGAGTCGGACGGGTCTCGGGCGAGCTGCACTGCGACGTCAGCGTCGCCGTCGTGCTGGGCGACGACGTCGAACGGGTAGTCGTCCCACGGGTACAGCAGGTTCCACAAGTCGGACGGGGCAGGATAGGGTTCGCGCGGACTCGACCCGGGCAGAATGCCTTGCCGGTCGATCGGAACGAACGTCCGCAGAAGGACCTCGACCGGCTCGCCGACCTCAACCTCCGATGGCGAGACCGCCACGACGACTTCCCCGGCCGCGCGCGCTGCCGGGGCCATGGCAAGGCTCGCGAGCAGGAGGCCCGCGCCAACGAGGGCTCGAACAGCAGTCCGCCCCATGACGAGGACGGTACACCGCTCGTTCAGCCCTGGTTCCCGGTCCGAGATCCCGCGGCCGCTTGATCCGGCCGCTAAATGGCTGTCGGTCCTGGCAATGGCTGGACCCCGTGGCCGTCGAGCGCCTCGGTCAGCCGATGCGAGCGACCCTCGGTCACGATGACGTGGGCGTGGTGGAGCAGCCGGTCGACGGCGGCCGTCGCGAGACCCTTGGGGAAGATCGAGTCGAAGCGGGCCGGGTGAAGGTTCGAGGTCAGGATCAAGGAGCGCCGCTCGTACGCGGCGTCGACCAGGCGATAGAGCGCCTCGGCCTCGTCGGCGCCGGCGGGCAGGAGGCCGATGTCATCGACCACCACGAGCTCCGAACGAACGATTCGCTCGACGACCTTGCCGGTCGACGCGTCGATCCTGGACCGGGCGATCGTCGCCGTCAGCGTCTCGAGGGTGAACCAGCTGACCCGCAGATCGCGATCGATCGCGGCGTGAGCGATCGCCTCGGCGAAGTGACTCTTGCCGGTCCCCGACGGTCCAACGAGGACGAGGTTCTCGGCCCGGCCGATCCAGTCGAGGGTGCGGAGGGCCCACTGGGCATCGCCCGGGATCGCCGAGGCTTTCGGATCCCAAGCGTCGAACGTCTTGCCGGATGGCAGACGAGCGGCTTTGCGGTGCATCTCGCGGGTCGACCGATCGCGGCCGGCCGCCTCCTCCGCGAACAGGACCTTGAGAAGGTGCGCGTGATCCCAGCCCTCCTCCCCGGCACGGGCGAGGATCGCCGGGCCGGCCTGGCGGACGTAGCGCAGCCGGAGCCGGTGGAGGAGGCGGGCCAGGTCGAGGGGCAGCGGTGGCGGCTCGACCGGCTGGAGCCGGGGCGGCAGGTCGCGCCAGCGGGCGAACTCGTCGCTCGCCTCGGCGCCCTGGAGACGGCCACGGGTCTCGTATGGGTCGTGGGCCGGCCCGTGGGCGCTCATCGCCCGACGAGCTCCCAGGCCGACGTCCCGGGCTGGAGCGTGTCGTCCGCATCGCCGCCGTCGAGCGGCTCGGTCGTCCGGTCGCCCATGAGCCGGAGGTGGTCGAGGATCGACTCGAGATCGCCGTCCGCGAAGCGACCCGCCTCGGCTGCCAGACCGAGGGCTCGATCGACAGGCATTGCGCCGACGAGCGTGGCGAGCTCAGTCGCTCGACGGATCTTCGTCCGGATCCGCTCGGCACCAGATGCCGCGGCGAGGATCAGCCAGCGTTCGGCGCCATCGCCGAGCTCGAGGAACGCCGTCTCCTCCGGGCTGGCAGCCTTGGGCCGCGGATGGAGCGGGTCAGTTGTCCGTTCGGGATAGTGCGACGGATCGATCCGGGGATTGCCTGGCGTCGTCAGCCGGTGGCGGGCAACCTCTCTGGCGCCGGCAGGGCCACGGTGGACGACGACGATCTCCTCACCGTCAACGCGGACCCACACGCGCTCCGTGACCAGCTCGTGGGGCACCGAGTACCGCGCCGAGCCATAACGGATCGTCGACTCGTCGTCGACCACCCTCGTCAGACCGAAGGCGACGGTGAAGGGCTCGTCGGGCACCGGGTGAAGCCGCTGGCGTTCCTCGGCCAGGAGCTCGATCGGCGGCCGCCGGGTCTCGCGGTGCTCGCGAGCGTTGACCTGCTCGCAGAACGCGTCGCAGGCCGATCGGAGCCCGGAGAACGTCTCGTACGCCGGCAGGAGGTTCGCGTCGGTCGGGACGAGGTCTGCCTTGGCGATCTTGACGGTGCTCTCGGAGCCGCCCTTCGAGGCCGGGTCGGCTGGGACGCAGGCGTGGATCTGGAGTCCGTAATGGCGACCCGCGGCGACGAGGACCGGGTGCTTGACGGCGATCCCGGCGACCCGGTCGATCGTCACGGTCCGCTCGTTGTCCGTCAGCGCATAGGTCGGGCTGCCGCCAAGTCGACGGAGCGTCTCGTCGAGGCAGGCGATGACCGTCGGCATGGTCCGGTCATGTGTCGGGATGACGATCCGGAACCGGCTCCAGGCGAGCCAGGCGCACCATAGGAGCGTCTCCCGCCGACCGATCCGAGGACCGTGTCCCCAGTCGAACTGGAGCCACATCCCGGGCTCCGGGATCCATGGCCGGAAGACCCGGCGATGGCCGGCGGCGTACGCCTTCTTCGCCCGCGCCACGGCCCGTCGGGTTGTCCGCTCGGACCCCGCGAAGCCCAGGGCCTGGAGCTTGTCGTGGACGACGTCCGCCCGGACCTTGCCGTGCGATCGCTCCACCCACTCCTCGACCTTGGCCAGGTGCTGATCGATGAGCTGGGTCCGTCTGGTCGTCTCGGTTGACGGCCGGCCAATCGCCCGCAGGCGAACATAGCGAGCGACTGTGTTCGGAGAGCAGCCGGCCAGCTCGCTCGCCGCCCGCAGGCTGCCCGTCAGGTCGAACGCCTCCAAGATCTCCACGGCCTCTCCGGCAGACTTCATCTCGTCCCTCCTCGGTTCCTGGGTTCTCAGCAACCCCAGTGAACCGGGAGGGACGCCTTGTCATCTCGAGGGCGTGCAGATCTCGTGGCCGCCGGCGGGCAGTTTTCGTGGCCGCGAGCGTTCAGGCAGATGGCCGCCCGCGTTCAGGATTTCATGGCCGCTGTCAGAAAATCGCGAGCCGGCGAACCAGTAGGCCTGGAGGGGAGTTGAGCGCCCTGTCGGTCGGGAACAATACACTAAACAATACACTTAAACCCCCTTCACAACAGGCCTCCGCGGGACTAAGGTCTTGTCAGGCGGCCGCACCGGCATCGGTGTCGTAACCCAGCTCCGGTCGGCCGCCGCCATCGCCCATGTCGGGCATGGAGGAGCCCTCCGGCACAGGCTCCCGCGGCATTGGCCGCGACCAAGTCAGCGCCGGCGCCGCGGTCGCTTTCGACCGACGGGGACAGCCGCACCTTACCAACCACATAGACGCTGCCATATCGCGCTTTCAGAGATGCGCGATCGATGGCGAGGCGCGCCAGTCGCTACCTGATTGGGTGGAGCTCCGGCCGGGCCGAGACGACCGTTCCCGAGGACACCTCCTCGAACGATCCGAACACCGGTCGGCGCTCCGCTCCTCGTGGGCGGGGGCGTGACCGGCTCGAATCTTCGGGCTCCTCGTCGACGGCCAGTCTCGTCCGATCTGGGCTTCGCTCGTTCGGGTGGCGGACCACGTCCGCGCCGGAATGGAGGTGATGTCCACCGAGGACGACCACTGAAGCCGGCGGCGTGCGCGCCCGCCGGTGCTCAACAGCAGTTGCGCATCGGACCCGGGCCGATCCTCACCGATCGATTCAGAGGCAGCGTGCCGCGACTGCCTCGCCTGCCTGGTTCCGCCCGAGTGCGCGGCACCCCGAACACGGAGGCACCAAGCCATGCAGGCAATGGAAGCAACGACAGCCCCGACGAAGGTCATCTACGGCGTGAACGAGCTCGATCTCGATCTCGCCGGGAAGTCCATCCGTGGGATCTGGAAGGTCCTCGAACAGGTCCTGAATATCCCCCGCGACGCCGCGGTGTCGGTCAACGGCGACCGGGTCCAGGACGACTACGTCGTCCGCCCGGGCGACGAGATCGAGTTCCAGAAGCAGGCGGGCGTGAAGGGCCTGGGGGCCTGACGCCAGCCAACGCGGATGTCCCGGAGCCGGCACGCCACGCGTGCCGGCTTCGGGCTCCCGCAGCAGAAAGGAGCACGAAACGCCATGCAATCGCGCACGTTCCTGCGCATCGAGGGCGACCTCGTGAGCCTGGTCACGGAGGTCATCGATCGGGAGGTAACCCTCCCGGACCTCCTGGCCGAGCTCACCACAGCTCAGGTCGCCATCACCCCTCGGCTGCCGACCGGCTGCCGCTTCTGGATCCGCTCGGGGACGACCGACAGATCGGTCTTCGTCGTCGAGCAGCCCCCGTCGCGGCGGACGATCGAGTACCACGCCAGCCGACGTCGAGACAGCGAGCCGACCAGTTACCGGCTCGCCGTGCCGTACGTCGTCTTCGTCGTCTCGACGATCGGCGAACAGATCGAGGGGCTGTCCACGTATTTCCGGACGCAGCCGATCGCGTCGCTCGACGCGACCCTCTTCTCGTCCACCCTGCCGAACACGAACGACGACGGGATCGTCTGTCTCGGATCGGTCCGGGTGAGCGGGGTGAGTGTCGGAGAGCGGGTCGACGCCCTCATCGGCGCGTTTTGGGCGAGCCGCTTCAACCAGGACCTCCGTCGGCACCCACTGCCGTTCAGCGGCGGCTTCCGGTCCTGGGCATCCCGCTCCCGGCGAGATCCGCTCGCCGCCCTGTCCATGCAGTACGACCCCTACTGGCGGACCCTCCGCCAGGTCGTGGCGCAGATGGGCGGGCTGGCGATCACAGATCTGCCGGCCGGGGTCCCACTCCCAGAAGAACCGACGGACGCTGACGTTCTGACCCCGGACCCCGACGTCGGAGGTGAGACCGATGCCATCGCTTCGTGACCACCTCCTCCGGACTGCGGAGGTCCGCTACCGGAACCTCAGCGCCTGGATGGCTCCCGCTCTCGGCGAGCGAGCGACACCGCTGCCCGATCGATTCTTCGAGGAGGCCGCACTGACGGTGCTCGCCCACGTGTTCCGGGAGTCGGGTCCCATCCGGGAGCAGCTCGTCTACGAGCGACGCCGCTTCGAGCGACTCGTGCAGCTCATTCACCGCCTGCCCGAACGGGGAGGGGGTGGCTGATGTTCCCGATCCTCGAAGCGGGTCCATCGCTCGAGGGGGCGGCCCTGCCAGCCTTGGGCTCCACATCGTCGTCGGCGACTTCGACCGGCGGCGGCTCGGCTATGCAGCCGCGATCGTCGTCGACGGCATCCGGTTTCAGCTGAAGACCGGCCAGCTCATCGAGCGGCCTCGGCGCCTTGCCGAGCCACCCGACGACTGGCTCCTGAAGGTGAAGCTGGCGCCGTCGCCCCGTCGGCCGAAGGGCAAGCCGTCAATGGCCGAGTACCTCGCCCGGGGCTTCAAGCCCTCGGACGAGATTTCGAAGCCAAGTCGGCGGGAGCTCGACGACGCGATCGCCAAGGCGAGCAAGCTCGCCGAAGGCCTCGGCTACCGCCTCTCCCATTGGCTTGTGCCGGTCTCCGGCTCGAGCGAGAAGGGAGGCACGGCCGATGGCTGACCGGATCGTCCTCGTCGGCTGCGGCGGGATCGGGAGTCAACTCCTCCCGCCGCTCGTCCGCTACCTGTCGAACCGGCCCGAGCCACGCTCGCTTCTCGTCCTCGTCGATGGCGACGTCTTCGAGCCGGGGGAACCGATCGCGACAGGCCTGCTCGAACAGCGATCTGGGCTCGAACAAGGCCGAGGCCCTGGCCCGGGTCGCACGAGACGATGGGCTCGCCGTCCAGGCGATCCCCGAGTTCCTCGACGAGACCAACGTCCGATCGATCGTCCGCGAGGGAGACGTTGTCCTCCTCGCGGTCGACAACCATCGGGCGCGGGCCCTCGTCGATCGACATCTCGGATCGCTCGCGGACGCGACGCTCATCAGCGGCGGCAACGACCAGACGGACGGCAACGTCCAGCTCGTCCGCCGTCGCGACGGCTGGTCCATGGACGGCCATCTGACCGAGATCCACCCGGAGATCGGCATGGCCACTGAAGGGGAACCGCGCGGCGACCGCTGCCAGGTGACGGCCGAACGTCCGCAGCTCCTCGTGACGAACCTGATGGTCGCCAGCGCGATGCTCAGCTGCCTCTGGCAGATCAGTGAGCGCGGCAGCGTCCCCTACAGCGAGGTCTACCTCGATGCGATCCAGAACGCGGCTCGCAGCCGCTCCTGGTTCCGCGTCCCGGCCGACGCGCAATAGGGGAGTGTGGAATTCAGGTGCACAACCCGGCCGAGGCGGCGCCCACTGGCGTCCCTCGGCCGAACCATCTCGGAAATCTTGTGACGGGAGTTGTCACAATTGTCACAAACTCGATCGACGAACCCGTTCAGACCGGGCAGCGGGATTCTCCCGCCGCTTCTGGCTGGCCGCGAGCACGAGACGGCGATCTTCCAGGGACGCATG